>WLOZ01000395.1 GCA_009699025.1 Actinomycetota bacterium | reverse complement strand
TCACGTGCGGCGGGCAGCGCCTCAGCGACGTCAGCGAAGCTCTGCGTTGCCAGAGCTGACTCGGCGGCGCGGACTGTGTCGTTGACCGCGGTGGCCTCGCGGTAGGCCAACAAGCCGGTCACCACGAGCCAGAGTGCGCTCAGTGCAACCACGGCGCAGACTCCGGCAACCGACACTCGCACCCAGCGCCTCGGGTTGGCGGCGGGGCTGTCAGTACTCATGCCGCCATCGTCACACACCGGGCCTGCTCAGGGAATCCGCGCCCCGGTGGCAGCCGTTCGCTGGTGCGAGGGGGAGCCGAGGGGAAGCCAAGGGAATCCGAGGCCCCGTCGGTGGGCTAGACTGGCGACTTCTCAGGAGCACGGCCGACCCACTGATCGAGCTGTCCTTGACGGTGGAGGCGAAGGGGTGCGGCATGGCAGGTGCACCGACTTCGGCCGCCCTGCGACACCCTGGTCCTGTCCGTGACGGCGAAGTCTCCGGCGCTGCGGGCCTCCTCGTGGGTGCTGCTCTCGCCCTGTGGCTCGTGCCCCCGCTGGGCGTGGTCGCGGGCGCGGCCCTGGGGGTGGCTCTAGCCCCGTGGGGACGACGCCTAGGGGAGAGACTTCTCATCGTCACTGTGGTCGTGTCGGGATCGGTGGCCGTAGTGCTGGCGTTCCTGCAGATTAGCTCGAGCGTTCTGCCGTGGTGGGGCTGGCGCATCGGAGCAACCGTCGTGCTTCTCGCGGAGGCAGTGGCCGTGTGGGCCCGGGGCTCGGATCGTTGGCTCAGCGCACCCCGGGTGTGGCCGGAGGTTGGCCGCGACGATGTCATAGCCCTGGTGACGGGTGTGGCGCTCTTTGCGCTCCTAGGCGTTCCGTACCTTATTTCGTCGTCAGCCCAGGTACTGAGCGGTCTACTCGGCGGCTGGGACCACTCGAGCCACCTGCCCATGTTCCTTCAGACGATGCACGCGCAGGGCTGGAACTCGGCCTCACTGGGCGACGACGTGATGTTCGCGGTCTACCCGATGTTGCACACCGGGCTCTGGTCGGTGGGGGAGTGGGTCGCGGGAGTGTCGCCCCAGGTGGCCGGAACTGATCTCATCCACTCTTTCGTGGCGTGGTCGACCCTCACGGCGTCGTTGTCAGCAGTGCTGCTGGTGGCCACCTCGGCAGTTGCCGCACGCACCTTCTCCGCGCAGGCGAGCAGGCGCGCCGCGGCGCGCGTGACGCCGGTGCTCGCGGCGAGCTTCACTGCAGCGTGGTGTCTCGTGGGCACCTTTGCGCTGATGGCCGACTTCGCCTTCAGCAACTTCCTGTTCGGAAGCGCACTCGCAGGCGCCGCCGTAGTGGTCGGGGCGCGTTCGCGGGCGGCCATGGTGTCGTCTGGCTGGTTGGTGCTCCCGCTGGGGGTCGTGGCCACCTCCTACGCCTACACGCCGCTGGCCGGAGGAGTAGCTGTCGCCGCGCTCATCACCCTCGTGGTGCTCGTGCGCGGACGCTCGCTCGCCGCGCTGGGCATGGTGGGGCTCAGCCTCGTGTGCGCGGTCGCGGTGCTGCCAGCGGCACGCATCGTGACAGAGCCATTCGCTGGTAGGCAGGTCGGCGATATCAAGGGTGGGCTGCCACCCTTCGAACTCATCCCTGGCCTCATCATGGCCACGGTGGTCGTCGTGGTGGTGCTCTCCCGGTTTCCCTCGATTCGACTGGCCAACCGCCTCGCCCTGCTGGCGCCCGTGGTGGTCACTGCTGTCCTGGCCGCGCTCTTCGCGGCCCAGACCGTGGGCACGTCGACATCGCTGGGAGACTCGTACTACACCAAGAAGATCTGCTATGCGGTGCTGCTGCTGGCCCTGCCCCTCGCGATGGGGCTGCTGGGGGCACGAGTCGCACGGACGATTCCGGCCGAGAGTGGGCGCCCCCGAACGCTGAGGGTGGTGGCCGCGATTGGAGTCTCGGCCGTGGTACTCGCCGTGGTGTCGGTGGCCACCGGTGGGCCCGACCCTGCCACCGACGGAGCCTTGCGGTGGTTGCGTCCGGTGGGTGTGTGGGCCGCGCTCGACCGAGTGGCACTCCTCACCGGCGACGATGGTGAGGGACGCGCGGTGCTGGCCGCCGCGGCCCAGAAGTCGGGGTGGGTCACGGTGGTTTCCGTCGGCGACCACGGGGTCGAGAGCGGACGCATGGCAGCGGGGCTTGGGGCAGTGCTTACCGTCGCCGACAACGAGGTGATCGAGGTGGCCGACGAGGAATTCAGAGACCTCGCCCGTGTTCTCAGCGAGAACCGGGAGGTGCGGGTGCGGGTAGTGGTGGGGGCGTCGAACCTGCGGCGCGAGGCCGAAGCGCTTCGGGAGGATTTCGGTGATGCCCGGGTTGAGGTGCTGGTGCTGGGCGGCTCGCTGGCCTCGGGCTGATCCGTGCCGCGCCACCGCTGAGGTCGCGGTGCTACTTCGGGGCCGTGGCCAGATCCATCGCTGCATTGAGGGTCGGACGCATGCGGCCAGACATCACGCGGTACACGAAACTTTGGCTCAGATGGTTGTCGTCCTTGTAGGCGCGGATGCCGTCGAAGACCGTGAGGCAGTAGCCGTCGGGGCACAGGTCGGCGGTGAGGTCGAGCACCTCGACGTTGGGAAACTCGGCGGCCACGCGCTTTTCAGCCCCGGCGATGCGCCAGTCGAGCGCCCGCCGGGCCACACCGCCGCAGCTGTTGGCGTTGGTGACGTTGGCTCGCATGCAGGCGTTAAATGAGGACCGTTTTCCAGGCAGGTCGGGGGTGTCGCGCATGATCACCACGCGGCCGACGTGCGGTGCCAGAGCCCGCAGGGCCCGACGCATACCGTCGGCGTAGGCGACAACACGGTCGGGCACGAGCACGCGTGGCCCGGTACGCGACGTGTAGAGGACGTGGCCCGAGTAACTGCCAATCACGAGCACGTCAATCTCGCCCCACGCCCCCAGGGCGAATTGCTTGAAGGCATTCGACCGCCACTGCGAGCATTGCGTGTAGCGAGAGGCGGAGAGGTAAACGGCGACGTTGAGCACCTCAATGGGGCAGTGCGTCTTGGTGACAGAGAGCATCCGCCATCCTCGCTGGTCGGCAACCCTTTGCACCCCAGCGAACCAGTGAACGGCATGCGAGTCGCCGAAGAGCGCGATGGTCTTCGTTCCCGCGGGAACACTGCTCGCTACTCGTGGCTGGCCGTGGGTGCACGCCACCGGCTCGATCGGCGCCACCGTGAGGTGGCACCCGTTGAAGTAGATGCCGGGTTGGTCGTACTCTGCCCGCGACG
>WLOZ01000394.1 GCA_009699025.1 Actinomycetota bacterium | reverse complement strand
TGAGCCACCAGTCGTTGAGTACCAATATGACCAGAGCAAACGTGGGAGCGACCCCTAGAAGGATGTCGCCTGCGACGGATGGCGAATTCTGGCTCCGCAGTTACGACGCCTTGATTTCGACGCCGCCACTGAAGGGCGAGTCGTGCAGCTCAAGCGTCTGGAGCTTGCCGTTCTTGGGGATGTCGAACACAACGATCGCAGTCACCGAGTTACCGGGATTAATCTGATTCAAGAAGGTGTTCGGGTCCTCGTTGGCGTAAAGCGAGGCGGTGCCGTCGGCCTTGTATGTGACCTCGCCATTCTTGGCTTCTTGCGAAGAGGCGTCGAAGGTCTGAGCCTCGGTACCAATGTTCTTGATCTTCATGGTCACAAGACAAAACTGCCCCTGGGCCTTGGTCTCCAAAAAGTCGCCACCCACTGACTTCACGCCGCACTTGACCTTCTTAACCGTGAACTCGAACTTGCCGTCTCGGACCGCCTGGTTCAGCCCTGAAGCTGGAGCAGCGCCACTTCCTGACTCCGATGCTTCACCGCTCGCCTCTTCAGACGGAGCAGCTTCGCTGTTCTCGGTTTCCGAGGATTCACTGCTCGATCCGGAGGCGCCGCTGCCACTCGAGGAACTGCTGCCTGACGCAATCGTGAAAGATGCTGCCGCAACAAGCATCACAGTGGCCGCCAGTGCGCGACGATTCATAACATTCCCCGTCCCCGTACCCCCAGACAGGCTTGTGCCTGCGTGTGAAAGATAGCGGGGGGGGGGAATTGCAAGCGCTGCTCAGTAGTCATTCCGCCCTCGTGGCCTGTCGGGAAGGAGGAATGATTATCTCTGCTCATTTAGCCAAGTCATTTTTTGCTCGTGCAATTCATCATCTACCCGTTAGCCATCACGTTCTTCGAGGTCGAGCAATGCGCGAGTGAGCTCGGAGTGAGCCGCTCAGAGTTCTATGCGACAGCTGATCTCCTCGGGCGGATCGAGCCCGACGACTCGTCGGAGGTCGCCGTGGTTCTCGGTCACTCAACCCGTGGTGCAGGTGGTGACTCGTCCATTCCTCGGAACTTGTGTCAGAACCAGACGTTCGTTGTCTTGTTCTGACACAAATTCGCGTGAGAGGCGCGGGTCTTCCCCGCGACTCCGCGTGGTGCTGGGACTTCAGCGGCCGTTCTAGTCGTTCTTCACCGACGCCAGTAGCAGCGAGGCGAGGTCGAGCACCTCGACCTCCGCACGGGCCGCACCTTCCTGCTTGCGCGACGTGACGCCGTCGTTGAGCATCACGTTGCAGAACGGGCAGGCCACGGCGATCTTCGTTGCACCCGTTCCGATCGCCTCGTCGCTGCGGTTCACGTTGACGCGCGTGCCGATCTTTTCCTCCATCCACATGCGGGCACCACCGGCGCCACAGCAGAAGGAGGTTGAACCGCTGCGTTCCATCTCGACGTAGCGCATGCCCGGCAGCGCCTTCACGATCTCGCGCGGCGGCACGTACACCTTGTTGTGGCGACCGAGGTAGCACGGGTCGTGGTAGGTGACCGTCTCGTCAACAGGCTTGACGGGCGTGAGGCGTCCCTCGCTGACCAGGGTCGACAGCAGCTGCGAGTGGTGCACCACCTCGTAGTTGCCGCCGAGCTGCGGGTACTCGCGGCCCAGGGTGTTGAGGCAGTGGGGGCAGGTCACCACGATCTTCTTGGCCTTGATCTCGTTGAGCACCTCCACGTTCTGCATCGCCTGCATCTGGAAGAGGAACTCGTTGCCCGCGCGACGAGCAGGGTCGCCGGTGCAGGTCTCGCCCTCGCCAAGCACCATGAACTCGACGCCCGCGGTGTTGAGCAGCTCGGCGACGGCCTTGGTGGTGCGCTTGGCGCGGTCTTCGAAGGCGCCGGCGCAGCCGACCCAGAAGAGGTAGTCGACGTCGTCGGGAATGACGTCTTCATCGTTCATGCCGAACACGCGCACCTCGAAGTCGACTTCCTCGATCCAGGCGTTGCGGTTGCTGGCGTTCATGCCCCACGGGTTGCCCTTGTTTTCGACGTTCTTGAACAGGCCGTTGAGCTCGGCGGGGAAGTTGGTCTCGATCATCACCTGGTGGCGACGCATGTCGACGAAGTGGTCGATGTGCTCGATGTCGACCGGGCACTGCTCAACACACGCTCCGCACGTGGTGCACGACCACAGTGCTTCCTCGTCGATCACCGCGCCCTCGTTTGAGCGGTGGCCGTCGAAGGTGTAACCGTCGGTCTCGCGGTGCGGGTCGCCCTCGCGCGAGCCCACGAGCGGGCGGTCGAGCTCGGCTAGTACGGCGGGGTCGAGCGTGGCGCGCTTGGTGTCATCCATCGAGTCGCCACCGGAAAGGATGTACGGCGCCTTGGCCCACAGGTGGTCGCGCATGTTCATGATCATGAGCTTGGGAGACAGCGGCTTGCCCGTGTTCCAGGCCGGGCACTGCGACTGGCAGCGGCCGCATTCTGTGCAGCTGGCGAAGTCGAGGTTGCCCTTCCAGGTGAAGTCCTCAATGCGACCGCGGCCGAAGATTGCGTCTTCATCGGGGTCTTCAAAGTCGATCTTCTCGGTGCCCGAGTACATGGGCAGTAGCGGTCCGAGCGCGTTGGGTCGACGCGAGTTGGCCACGTTGAGTGGCGCGAGTCCGATGTGCAGGTGCTTGCTGTTGAGCACGATGATGAGGAACACCAGCACCACGCCGATCTGCAGCAGGATGCCGATGGTGGCCAGCCACTGGTTCGCTTCCAGACCCAGCGGCACCAGCAGGTTGCCCACCCACTCCGAAACGAAGGCGCCGCCGTTGGTGAAGGGGAACTCCTCGGCGCCACCGTTCTGCCACACCGCGTACTGAGCGCCGCGGTAGAGAAATAGTGTCCACACCACGTTGAAAATCATGAAGAGCACGAGCCACGCGGCTCCGAGGTGCGAGCCGAAGAAGCGCGAGTCGCGGCCCTTGGTGGCCGGCTTGTTTCGCAGTCGGATGACGGCGAACATCACGATGCCCACCAGCACCAGCACGCCAAAGAGGTCTTCGAAGAAGCCAACAACGGCCCAGCGGCCGATGATCGGAATGGCGAAATCGTCGATGAAAAGGGCGCCGTAGGCCTCGAGAATGGTGAGGCCCAGCACGAGGAAGCCCCAGAAGGCGAACACGTGCGCCGTGCCGGGTACCACCCACTGCAGCAGCTTCTTCTGGCCGAGCACCTCAACGGCCTCGGCCTCAGCCACCACGAGGGGGCTCTCAATGCGACCCTCGGCGGGCTGTCCGCTCATGATGATC
>WLOZ01000393.1 GCA_009699025.1 Actinomycetota bacterium | reverse complement strand
GAAGGCTCATGCAGGTGGTGTTCAGGGGGCGAAGGTCCCGGATCGTGGCCGACCAAAGACATGACTTGCCGTGGGAGCGTGCATTGACACGGCAACTTCGGTGGCAATTGACGGTGGCTGCACCATGGTGGAGGAGTGACCGAGCAGAGCGTCCACAAGGCATTGTCGAGCGACAGCCGTGCCCGCCTGATCGGACTACTGCGACAGGCCGGACGACCCTGCAGCGTGGTCGAGCTCGCCGAGTCGACCGGCCTTCACGTGAACACGGTCCGGGGACATCTGGACGTGCTGGTGAGAGTGGGTCTCGCCGAGCGGTCGACGTCACGCCGTAGCACGCCCGGCCGCCCGAGCGTGCTCTACGGTCCGACCCTCGCCGCGCTTCCACCGCAGGAGGCGCTGATCGCTGACGCCCAGGCCTGGGCCCGAGACCACGCGCAGCTCGCCGAGGGGAGCGCGACAGGTCGAGATGCCGCGGTCGCGCTCGTGACGCAGATGCTCGCCGAGCGTGGCTTTGCGCCGCGTGGGGAAGAGGGCGGCAATCTGGTCCTGACGGCCTGCCCCTACGCCGACCTCGCGGGTGCTGAGGAGCGACTGGTGTGCCGGCTCCACCTAGGGCTGGTGCGTGGCGCCCTCGATCGGATGGGCGCGCCCTTCACCGCTCGCTTCGTCTCAGTGGACGTGCTGACCCCGCGATGCGTCATCGAGTTTGTCGACCGCTCGACAACGAATGAGGAGTCTGCGCCATGACCACCGATGCTCAGAACGTGACCACCCCGCGTGCGGGGACGGGCAGGGTCGACGGACCTGCCATGGAGGCACTGTTGCGCGCCCGTCGGCTGATCGCGCGCCAGGACGTCTCGCCCGATCTGCGGGCCCTGCACACCGTGGGCGGCAGGGAGGGTGACAGCTTCTACCGCGACCGCTGGAGCCACGACAAGGTGGTGCGCTCGACCCACGGCGTGAACTGCACCGGCTCGTGCTCGTGGAAGGTGTATGTCAAGGACGGGATCATCACCTGGGAGTCGCAGCAGACCGACTACCCGAGCGTTGGGCCCGATTCCCCGGAGTATGAGCCTCGAGGCTGCCCCCGTGGTGCGGCCTTCAGCTGGTACACCTACTCGCCCACGCGGGTGCGGTTTCCGTATGTGCGCGGGGTGCTGCTGGAGATGTACCGCGAGGCCAAGGCACGGCTCGGTGACCCCGTGGCAGCCTTCGGCGAGGTGTCGACCACCCCCGACCTCCGTCGTCGCTATCAGTCCGCGCGGGGCAAGGGTGGCCTTGTCCGCACCAGCTGGGCCGAGGCTCTCGAGATTGTCGCGGCCTCTCAGGTGCACGCCATCAAGGAGTACGGGCCGGACCGGGTCGCGGGCTTCTCGCCAATCCCTGCGATGTCGATGGCGTCGCACGCGGTGGGCGCCCGCTACACCAGCCTCATCGGCGGCACGATGCTGAGCTTCTACGACTGGTACGCCGACCTCCCCATCGCGTCCCCCCAGATCTGGGGCGACCAGACCGACGTGCCCGAGAGTGCCGACTGGTGGAACGCCTCGTACCTGATCATGTGGGGCTCGAACATCCCCACCACGCGCACGCCCGACGCCCACTTCATGACCGAGGCGCGGTACAAGGGCCAGAAGGTGGTGGTCGTCAGCCCTGACTACGCAGACAACACCAAGTTCGCCGACACCTGGCTGGCGGCTCACCCGGGAACGGACGGCGCGCTCGCGATGGCGATGGGACACGTGATCCTGCGCGAGTTCTTCGTCGATCGCCAGGTGCCTCGGTTTCTCGACTACGTGCGGCAGTACACCGACCTCCCTTTCCTCGTGAGCCTGCGCGCGACGGAGTCGGGCGCCCACGTCCCCGACCGATTCGTCACGGCCGCCGATCTCGGTGGCGAGCACGCGCAGGCGGAGCAGGCATCCCTGCGCACGGTCCTGATCGACGAGGCGACCGGTGAGCCGGTGGTTCCCAACGGCTCATTGGGATTCCGCTACACCGACTCGGGAAGGGGGAAGTGGAACCTCGACCTCGAGGGCGTCGTGCCAGCGCTGTCGATGATCGGCGGCAGGTCGATCGAGGTCGACCTGCCGCGCTTCGACATCGAGCAGACTCGGCACGAGGGCGGTGGCTCGATGCGCAGGGGAGTGCCGGTGCGTGAGGTGGCCGGCCGCCTGGTCACCACCGTGTACGACCTCATGCTCGCCGCCTACGGCGTGCGGCGCGAGGGCATGCCGGGCGTCTGGCCCGAGGGCTATGACGACCCGACTCAGCCGCACACCCCTGCGTGGCAGGAGGCGATCACCTCGGTGCCAGCCGACACCGTCACGCGGATCGCACGAGAGTTCGCCGACAATGCCGAGCGCTCAGGCGGCCGGTCGATGATCGCGCTGGGCGCCGGCAGCAACCACTGGTTCCACTCCGACGAGATCTATCGCGCGATCGTGTCGCTGGTCGTGCTCACCGGTTGCCAAGGGGTCAACGGCGGGGGGTGGGCCCACTACGTGGGCCAGGAGAAGTGCCGCCCGTACACGGGCTGGGCCCAGCTCGCCTTCGGGCTTGACTGGTCGAGGCCCCCGCGCCAGATGGCCGGCACCTCGTTCTGGTACCTGGCCTCAGACCAGTACCGCTACGACGGCTTCGGCGCCGACGAGCTCGCCAGTCCGCTCGGCAGGGGGCTGTTCGCGGGGCGTGCCCTCGCGGACTGCCTCGTGCAGAGCGTGCGGCTGGGCTGGACGCCGTCCTATCCGACCTTCGACCGCAACCCACTGGACCTGTGCGATGAGGCCGCCGCCGCGGGCCAGGACGTTCCGCAGTACGTCGTGGAGGGGCTCAAGGACCGCACGCTGAAGTTCGCGGCCGAGGATCCCGACGCGCCCGAGAACTGGCCGCGGGTGCTGACGGTGTGGCGGGCCAATCTGCTGGGCTCGTCGAGCAAGGGCAACGAGTACTTCCTGCGGCACCTGCTCGGCACCTCCAACGCGGTGGCCGCCGAGGAGACCGAGCCCTCTCGCCGGCCCCAGGAGATCCGCTGGCGTGACGAGGCCCCCATCGGCAAGCTCGACCTGCTGGTGTCGATGGACTTCCGCATGACGTCGACGGGGCTCTTCTCGGACGTGCTGCTGCCAGCGGCCACCTGGTACGAGAAGGAGGACCTGTCGAGCACTGACATGCACCCGTACGTGCACGCGTTCAACGCCGCGATCGCGCCACCGTGGGAGTGCCGCTCCGACTACGACGCGTTCGTGGCGCTGTCGAAGGTCTTCTCGCAGCTGGCG
>WLOZ01000392.1 GCA_009699025.1 Actinomycetota bacterium | reverse complement strand
GAGCGCTCAGCGTCTTCGATCATCGCGAGCGCCGCGCGGTCCTTGATCGAACCGGTGGGGTTGCGGTCCTCGAGCTTGGCCCACAGGCGCACGTCGGCCGAGGGCGATAGGCGCGGCAGGCCCACCAGAGGAGTGTTCCCAACCGAGTTGATCAGTGAGTCGTAGCGCATGGGCTTGGAAGTCAGCCGCCCGCGACCGCGGGAAGGATGGTGACCGAACAGCCATCGGAGAGGGTGGCCTCGAGTCCGCCGAGGAACCGCACGTCTTCATCGTCGATGTAGATGTTGACGAAGCGGCGCAGGCCGGCGTCGTCGACGATGCGCTCACGCAGGCCGGGGTGGCGAGACTCGAGGTCGTCGATCAGGCCGGAGAGAGTGTCGCCAGACGCCTCCACGACCTTGGCGTCGCCGGTGAACGGGCGCAGGATCGTGGGGATGCGAACCTCGATGGACATGTCTCGGTACTCCTGTCGTCAGTGCTCGTGCGGGACAACCACGCGTGCTCTCACATCATTCCGTGTCACGCCCGTGATCGACCACTCGGACCTCTTCCTCAGCGATCACACCGTCGACGATGCGGTACGAGCGCAGTTCATAGGGTCCGTCGTCAGCACCTGTCTCGCGGGTCGACACCAGGACGTAGTGCGCGTTGGGCTCGGATGCGTACGACACGTCGGTGCGTGAGGGATAGGCCTCGGTGGCCGTGTGCGAGTGGTAGATCACCACCGGCTCCTCGTCGCGGTCGTCCATCTCGCGGTACAGCCGCAGCAGGTCGAGCGAATCGAACTCGTAGAAGGTGGGCGAGCGAGCCGCGTTGACCATGGGGATCAGCCGCTCGGGCCGATCGGAGCCGACCGGACCGGCGATCACACCGCACGCCTCGTCGGGGTGGTCGGCGCGGGCGTGCGCCACCAGGGCAACCACCAGCGCGGCATCGATTTCGAGCATGTCCGCATGCTAACGGTCGTCGTCAACACATTTCTGCTTCACGCCTCGGAGTTTCAACTTGCACTCAGCGCCCATATCGCTACATTCAGACCCGACGACTCGGGACGCCGCTCTGCCACACCGCCTCCATTCGGAGGTGGTTGTACGCCTACTCGGAGGACCCCCCGTGAATGTAGTAACTGAACTCAGCGACGCTCAGTTCCAAACGGTGTACAACGTATTCTCGTTTGCACTCGCGTCCATGCTTTTCACCTCGCTCTTCCTGCTCATCGCGCAGCCTCGCGTGCTGCCCCGCTACCGCATGGCCCTCGTGGTGTCGGCAACAGTCTGCGGCATTGCGGCGTACCACTACTTCCGCATCTTCAACAGCTTCAACGACGCCTTCGGGCGCGATGGCACCAGCGGCCCGTTCATGCTGCTCGGCGGAGAGGGCTTCAACGAGGCCTACCGCTACGTTGACTGGCTGCTCACCGTTCCGCTGCTCCTGCTCGAGACCATCGCGGTGCTCGCGCTCCCCATGGCCGAGCGCAAGGGCCTCCTCACCAAGCTCATCCCGGCGTCGGCCCTGATGATCATCCTCGGCTACCCGGGCGAGATCGCAATGGAAACCGCACCCAAGATGATCTGGGGCGCGCTGTCGACCATTCCGTTCCTGTACATCCTGTACGTGCTCTTTGTGCAGCTCACCAAGTCGCTTGGCCGCCAGCCGGCCGAGGTCTCGGCGTCGGTGGGTCGTCTGCGTCTGCTCCTCATCGCAACGTGGGGCGTTTACCCGATCTCGTACCTGTTCCCGGTGCTCGGTCTCACTGGTTCAGACGCCTTTGTGGCACGCCAGGTCGGATACTCGGTGGCTGACGTGTTGGCGAAGTGCCTCTACGGCCTCGTGATCTTCAAGATTGCGCGACTCAAGAGCCAGCTTGACGACCCCGAGTTCGCCGCGCAGGAGTTTGAAGAGGCACCGTCCTCGGAGGCACGGGCAGCCGCCTGACAGAAGGCGATTGACCGCTGACGCGGTATTCTCAACCAGTGGGGCCCGGAGACATCGATCCCGGGCCCCACTACCGTGTCCGGGTGCTGAGAGGTCGCGAGCGTGGGCGGTTCAGCGAGTGAGCGCCTCAAGCAGGCTGTCCTGCAGCCAGGTGAGCCAGTCGTAGAGCATCGCTAGGTGCTGCGACTCTGGAATCGAGGCCACCCGCTCACGCCACTGACCCTCGTCGTCGTCGACGCCCAGCCTGCTCGCCAGCACCAATCGCAGATCGTTGAGCGTGCCGAGCCACGCCTGGGCTTCCTCCGCGGTGAGGGATAGCCGCCCCTCCCCCGCACCTAGGCGGGCGAGCCCCCCGAGCACCACCTCCGCACGATGCAGCTTGCCTTCGCGCAGCGAGCGCTCGGTGAACCTGCGGAAGTCGGCCGATGCGTCGTCGTCGTCGCGGTACGCGGCAGGGAAGAGTCGCTGCACGGCAGGGTCGTCGGACACGGGTGTGTGCGCCTCGATTCCGACCAGCGCGGCCAGCGGGTCGACCTCAACCGACGGGTCAGGAACGCTGGGTGCCACGAGGTCGCGCAACTGCTGTGCGAGGTCGTTGAGTACCACGACCCCAACCGGCTCAACGCGCAGCCACAGCACTCCTCGTCGGTCGCGGGTAAAGCCGTGGCGCATGTCAGTCATCCTTCTGTAGCGTGGCCCACAGCCCGTAGGAGTGCATCGCGGTTACGTCGCGCTCCATCTCCTCGCGCGTGCCGTTCGACACCACGGCGCGACCCTTGTGGTGAACGTCGAGCATCAGCGACTCCGCCTTCTCGCGCGAGTACCCGAAGTACTCCATGAACACGTACGACACGTAGGTCATCAGGTTGACGGGGTCATTCCAGACGAGGGTGATCCAGGGGCGGTCGGGCTCAACCGACGACTCCGCGATCGGTGGGGCGAGTTCCACCGGTGCGATGCTCATTGCCTCATCGTGGCATGCCGGGGCGGGGCCGAAGCCGTAGCCTACGTACATGGACACCACGTCGGAGGTCGGACCGCGCGATCCACTGCTGCCTGAGCCCCCGCTGCTCGCGCGTATCCGGGCCGGAGTCATCGGCGACGATCAGATCATGTGGGGGCCCTACGGACCCCGACGGGTCACCTACGCCGACTACACCGCCAGCGGCCGGGCCCTCGGCTTCCTCGAGGACTTCATCCGCGACGAGGTACTTCCCCGCTACGCCAACACACACACCGAGTCGAGCGGCACCGGGCTGCAAACCAGCAGGCTGCGTGAAGACGCGCGCGGCATCATTCGCGATGCGGTCAACGGCAACGAGTCAACGCGCGTGATCTTCACCGG
>WLOZ01000391.1 GCA_009699025.1 Actinomycetota bacterium | reverse complement strand
TGCTGGGTGGGCGAGCTCAACTTCCACCTCGACGGCGCGTCGGCGGCCCAGGTGATGGCGGCTCCGGTGCCCAAGACACTCATCACCATGGACGTGTGTTCACAGGTCGTGTTCCGACCTGCTCAGCTCGCGCAACTGCGCTCTCGTGAAGGAGCGATGGCGCGCTATCTGAGCGAATCGATCGATCCGTGGCTTCGGCTTAACCGGCGAGTGTTCTTCCGCGCCGGAGGGTTCTTTCCCTGGGATGCCGTCGCGGCCGCCCGCCTGCTCGATGCCTCGCTCTTCGACCGCCGTGACACTCGGGTCTCGGTGCGACCCCGCGGCCTGAGGTCGGGGCAGTTGAGCCTGAGCGACCAGGCGCATTCGCTCAGTTCGGCAGCGTCGCCCCTCGTCGACGTTCCGACCACGCTCAACGCCGACGGATTCATGACCGCTTTCATGGACGCGCTGCTCAGTTTTTGCTGAACTGATAGACGACCTGGAGGGTGGTTCGGCCTCGCAGCGCCCCTCAGGGCAGCGGTGACGTGGCTTCCGCATCGGGGTCGTGTCATGCTGGCCCGCATGAACAGCATGGATGCCGAGTTCAACGTGCTCGACGGGCCACTCGAGCCCTGCGGCACCGATCCCATGACCGGGTTCTACCGCGACGGCTGCTGCAGCACCGGCCCCGATGACCTCGGCAGTCATACCGTGTGTGCCGTGGTCACCGCCGAGTTTCTCGAGCACCAACGCAGCGTCGGCAACGACCTCATTACCCCGCTGCCCCTCTACCAGTTCCCCGGCCTCACTCCCGGCGACCGATGGTGCGTCGTGGCGGCCCGATGGTGGCAGGCCTACCGAGATGGAGCCCCCGCACCGGTCGTGCTGGCTTCGACCAACAGGCGTGCCCTCGAAATCGTGCCGCTTGAGGCACTGCGCGCGTGTGCGGTTGACGTGCCCGACGACCTCGGCTCGCTCAGCGACGACTAACTGATCGTCGAGTCGGTCAGCAGTCGACTGGCTCGAGCGCGCCAGAACCGACGTCGTAGAAGGCCCCTGCCACGGTGACCCCCTCGCGCAGCAGCGGGTAGCTGCGAATGCGAATGACGTCGGTGATCAGCGCGTCGCGCGGATGAGAGGTGGTGCGAAACTCGAGGCTGCGCGTGTCGACGCCATGCTCGGCGGCGATGCGCGCATGAATGTCGGCCTCGTCGCTCTTGCTCATGGCACAGTCGGTGTGGGGCATCACGAGAATGCGGTTGACGCCGAGCAGATAGGTGGCAAGAACAAGGGTACGCAGCACGTCTTCGGTGACCCTGGCTCCCGCGTTACGCAGGATCTTCGCGTCGCCGAACTCCATTCCGACGATTGCGAGGGGCGAGATTCGCGAGTCCATGCAGGTCACCACGGCAAGCCCACGCTTGGCGGTGCCGGTGAGCCCGGGAGCCTCGAAGTCGGCGGCAAAGGCCACGTTGGCATCCAACACATCGGCGAAAGCCGCTGCCGGAAAGGGCTCGGGAGTGGCGGTGCGGGCCAGGTGATGCCGTTCCTCAGTCACTCCCGCACCCTATCCGGGCTCTGACTACGAGTGCACTTCGACGACCTCGGGCACGTCGTGCGCCTCCATGTCAGTCTTCGACATGCGCACCAGCGACACCCAGATCACCCCGGCCACGGCCAGGATCACCGCGCTATAGGTGAACGCGCGAGTGAAGCCCTCGACGATTGCCTCGGGAGTGGGGCCCTGCGTCTGGTTGGCCACGATGTAGGCGGCGGTGGCTGAGGTTGCGATGGTGTTGAGGAAGGCCACGCCAATCGCACCACCGATTTGCTGGCTGGTGTTGAGCACCGCCGACGCAACTCCGGCGTCGTGGTTGCCCACTCCGAACAGGGCGGTTGCCGACAGCGGTACGAACACGAGTCCCATGCCCAAGCTCAGCAGCATCATGTACGGGAGGACGCCGGTCACGTAGGGACTGTCAGCGCTCAGTTGGGTAAAGCCCAACATTCCGACGGTGGCCAGCATGAAACCGCCGAAGGTCACGAAGCGAGGGCCGAACCTCGGGAGGAGCTGGCTGGCAACTCCCGCACTCACCACGATTCCGGCGGAGAACGGCAGGAAGAGCAGGCCCGACTTCAGGGGCGAGTACAGCAGCACGGCCTGGAAGAAGTAGGTGAGGAACAGGAACATCGCGAACAAACCGATACCGGTGAAGAATGACGCGAGGTAGGCGCCGCCGCGGTTGCGGTTAGTCAGGATGGCCACCGGCAGCAGCGGATGCGACGAGCGGCGCTCAATGAGCATGAAGGCCACCAACAGCAGAACTGCCGCTCCGAGGTAGGTCAGGGTGGTCGAGCCGGTCCAGCCGTCGGAGGTGGCCTTGGTGATGCCATACACCAGCGACACGAGGCCAAGCGTGGCGGTAATGGCGCCGGGGATGTCGTAGCGCGTGTCGCCGGATGCTCGCGAGTTGCGAACGTAGGGCACCGCGAGCGCGACCGCGATGAGCGCGATTGGAACATTCACGAGCAGGCACCAGTGCCAGCTCGCGTACTCGGTGAGCACTCCGCCGAGCACCAGACCGATGGCCGCACCTCCACCTGACAGCGCGCCATAGACCCCGAAGGCGCGAGCCCGCTCCTTCGACTCGGTGAACGTCACCGAGATGAGCGACAGCGCCGCCGGAGCCAGCAGCGCGGCGAACACACCCTGCAGGGCGCGCGCCGCGAGGAGCTGGCTTGCCGTGGCCGCGAAACCGCCGAGGGCCGACGCTCCCGCGAAGCCGAGCAGACCGATGACGAACATCTTCTTGCGCCCGGCGTAGTCGGCGATGCGACCCCCGAGGAGCAGGAGCCCGCCGAAGGCGAGGGTGTAGGCCGTGACGACCCACTGCCGGTCGGCGTCTGAGATTCCGAGGTCTGCCTGCATCACCGGAAGCGCGACATTCACGATAGATGCGTCGAGCACCACCATCAATTGCGCGATGGCGATGACCATCAGGGCCTTCCACCTCAGCGGATCTGGGGCCGTCACTGTCGGATCAGCGGGGGCAATGGACGACGAGGCCATGGGATTCCTGACGTGGAGAGCCGCCGGGGGGATCGCCCCCGGACTGCTTAGTTGATAGTTCAATCATCCTATCAGCGGAACGCTACCCGTGCGACTTGGCGTAGTGCGTCACACGATGCGCGAGGGCCACGAGGTCAGTGACACTACAGACCTGGGGTTCCTACCCGGGTGATACTTCAATGATCCGGTCACGGCCATCCGGTCACGGCCACGCAGTAAGGAGCACTCCATGGTG
>WLOZ01000390.1 GCA_009699025.1 Actinomycetota bacterium | reverse complement strand
GTGTCTGGAACCCCTGTGCTGCCCGTGATCGCGGTCGACGGGCCCGCCGGTTCGGGCAAGTCGAGCACGTCGCGGGCCGTGGCAGCGCGCCTCGGGCTGCGCTACCTCGACACCGGGGCGATGTACCGCGCGATGGCGTGGGGCATGCTGCGCCGAGACGCTGAGGTGAATGATGCCGCCGCCGTCGCGGCGCTGGCGGAACAGCCGCTCGTGGTGATCACCACCTCGCCCGAGGGTCAGAGCGTGAAGTGCGATGGCGTCGACGTCACCGATGACATCCGGTCGCATCGGGTCACGGCTGCGGTGTCGGCCGTCAGTGCCGTTCCTGAGGTGCGCGCTCGACTCGTTGACCTGCAGCGGCAGGTGGTGGCCGACGCTCTCGAGGCTGGCGTCGGCATTGTCGTCGAGGGTCGCGACATCGGCACCGTGGTACTTCCCAATGCCACGCTCAAGGTGTTCCTCACCGCCGACGAGGCCGAGCGTGCCTACCGCAGGGCACTCGAGGAGGCCGTGCGCGCCGGAGCAGCCAATCCTGAGGCCGAGGCCGACGAGGCCTTGGCCGCCGTGCGCGAACGACTCACGCTGCGCGACTCGATCGATAGTGGGCGTGCTGCATCGCCCCTGCGTCCGGCGGACGACGCCGTGGTGGTCGAGGCAACGACATTGACACTTGACCAGGTCGTCGACCTAGTCATCACGCTGGCCGAGGAGAGATTGACCCATGGATGAGCGAGACGACTACGCCGCGGAGCCCGGCGACGGCGGCCGCTTCGACGGTGATGTTGAAGAGGTGGGGGAGTGGGACGAAGCCTCAGTTGCCGACGAGCTGCAGCGCCTCGGATTCGACGATGACGAAGACCTCGAGTTCGATGAAGCCCTGCCGGTTGTAGCCATCGTGGGTCGGCCCAATGTGGGCAAGTCCACGTTGGTCAACCGCATCCTCGGACGTCGTGAGGCGGTGGTCGAGGACGTTCCAGGTGTCACGCGCGACCGAGTGGCCTATGAGGCTGAGTGGGCCGGACGCCGCTTCACACTGCTCGACACCGGTGGCTACGAGCGCGACGCCATCGGCATGGCAGCCTCCATCGCGCGCCAGGCCGAAATTGCGGTGTCGATGGCCGATGTGGTGGTGATGGTCGTCGACGCCCGCGTGGGCGCGCTCGACGAGGACGAGGCCGTCGTGAAAGTGCTGCGCCGCAGCGGCAAGCCTGTGCTGCTCGCCGCCAATAAGGTCGACGATGCACGCACCGAAGCCGACGCTGCAGCGCTCTGGAACCTTGGGCTCGGCGAGCCGATTCCGGTGTCGGCGCTGCATGGTCGCGGGTCGGGCGACATGCTCGAGATCATCATCGGGATGCTGCCCGAGAAGGTCGATGGGCCGTCGCGGCCCCGCGGGCCGCGCCGCATCGCGCTGGTGGGCAGGCCCAACGTGGGCAAGTCGTCGCTGCTGAACCAGTTAGCCGGCGAACAGCGCGTGGTGGTTGACGATATGGCCGGCACCACGGTCGACCCGGTCGACGAGCTCATCGAGGCCGACGGCCGCGTGTGGATGTTCGTCGACACCGCCGGCATTCGTAAACGATTCGATGAGGCCAGCGGGCACGAGTACTACGCGGTGCTGCGCACCAAGGCGGCCCTCGACAAGGCCGAGGTGGCAGTGGTGCTACTCGACGTGTCGCACCCCATCACCGAGCAGGACCAGCGGCTTCTCACGATGGTCGAGGAAAGCGGACGCGCCCTGGTGATCGTGTTCAACAAGTGGGACCTCATGGACGACGAGCGTCGCACCAACCTTGAGCGCGAGGTCGAGCGCGACCTGCTGTCTGTGGCATGGGCTCCCACGCTGAACATGTCGGCTCTCACCGGCCGACACCTGCAGCGGCTCATTCCCGCGATCGATGAGGCCATCGCGGGGTGGGAGACGCGTGTGCCTACCGGTCGGCTCAACCAGTTCCTCGGCGAGCTCGTCGCGGGGCATCCCCACCCGGTTCGCTCGGGCAAGCAGCCTCGCATTCTGTTCGCGACGCAGGCCAGCATTCGGCCGCCCACATTCGTGCTGTTTACGTCGGGCTTCCTCGAGGCGGGCTATCGCCGCTACATCGAGCGACGCCTTCGCGAGGAGTTCGGCTTCATTGGCTCGCCCATCAACGTCAACTTGCGCGTGCGTCAGAAGCGCAAGCGCTAGGGGGCGATGACCCTGAGGCGCTCGCCGGTCACCCGCTCCACCGACCCGGCCAGCGCGTCGAGGAAGTCGGGCCGGCTGGCCCGCTCGAACTCGTGAGCGCCGAAAAACTTCATGGCGTCGGAAAAGTCGAGGGTGAGCACCCCGTCGTCGAGCGAGGCCAAACGTCCGTCGAAGAGTGCGAGCCATGCGGTGCGGTTGTGGGCCTCGAGATCGTAGAGGACGTCATTCCACTGGGCCTTCAGCGCGGGGATGTCGGTTGCCACGGTTCCACTGTAGGCGGGTGTCACACTGGTGGCATGTCCGCGTCGCGATGGTCCATCAGGTCGGAGGGCTCGATTCGGTCGATTGGTGGCCCTAGGTGAAAGCGTCGATGCGAGTGCGCTCCACCACGGGCATGAACACGGTCGTGCCGGCACTACTCGTGGTGCTCGCTGCCGTGGTGCTCTGGCGCAGTGCTCGCGATGCCACCCTGGTCGTGGCGGCCGTGGCGCTGACCCCGGTGCTTCTGGTGCTGGCGTGGCGTCTCGCTCGCTCGGGCACCGCGGAAGTCACCGCCGACCGGCTGGTGCTGCGTGGGCCGCTGCGGTCGTGGACGCTGCCCCGGGCCGAGGTGTCAGAGCTGTCCGTCGACGGTCTCAACCATCGCGCCTCGCTCGGTCAGTCCGACGCGCTGCTCGTGTCGCTGCGCGACGGTTCGGAGCGTCGCATGGGCGACTTCGCCCAGAGTTCGTACGCGCGCGGGCGCGACCACTCGCTCGAATGGCTGGTGGGCAGGGTGAACGCCGCCCTATGACGGGGCGATCACCTACCGTTTCGTCACTGCGACTCTGAACGAGGGGGAATGTCAGTGGGCGTGGAGGTGAGCGCGTCGCTCCAGCGAGACTTCAATGGAAGCGCGGCGGATGCTTCGATAGCTTCGCCCTAGGCGGGGACGGTCGTTCGAGTGGCCGTCCGCAGTGGGATAGGGTCGGGGAGTTCGCCTTTGGGTGGACGGCGGGCTGTAGCGCAGCTTGGTAGCGCACTTGACTGGGGGTCAAGGGGTCGCAGGTTCAAATCCTGTCAGCCCGACGCAGGAAACTGCAGGTCAGAGCCGGTTTCGTACTCG
>WLOZ01000039.1 GCA_009699025.1 Actinomycetota bacterium | reverse complement strand
GTGGCCAGGAGCTGAGCGGGCGTGGGCGCGAAGTTCGGGTCGGTGGCGATCTTGGTCATGCCACCGGGGACTTCGGTGTAGTCGGGGATGCCACTGGTCGTCGCGAGACTCTAGCCCAACCGACCAGTGCCCACCGACACCGAGCGCCATGGACGGAGTTTCTTGTCGCTATTGACAAAACAGCGGTCCGCTGGGAATCTTCAGTACCGGGTCCGCTCGGGGACTCGAGCTCCACGACACACAAATGTTCCCTGCCACTCATCGCGCAGGCCTTGGCGCCCTCGCGACTTACGTCGACCGGAGTTCGCATGTCACCTCACATGTCAGTTCGAGAGTCAGTTCGGATGTCAGCTCGTGCCCGCCTCGCCTTCGGCACCGCCGCCGCGACCGCCCTGGCACTCATGATCTCCGCGTGTGGCTCAGGGTCGTCCACACCGTCCGGGGCGTCGAGCTCACCGGCTGCGATCACGCTGAGCACCACCACGCCCGCGGCCACGGCCGACATCGACAGCGTCTCGTGGGGCTTGCCCACCGGTGAGCCCCGCTCGCTCGACCCCGCCAAGACGGGCGACTACTCGGCGAACACCGTGGTGGCGAACCTGTGCGAGAGCCTGCTGCGGCTCGAGCCAGACTTCTCCACCAGCCCGGGCCTGGCCACCAAGCTCGAGCGCGCCAACCCGGTCACCACGGTCATCACCTTGCGCGATGGCGTGAAGTTCTGGGACGGTACGCCCATGACGGCCGACGAGGTGGTCTACAGCCTCAACCGCAACCTTGACCCGAAGGTGGCCTCCTTCTCGGCCGCGGTCTTCCGCAACGTTGACTCGATCAAGGCCACCGGCCCCCTCGAGGTCACGGTCACCTTCAAGATGCCCGACGCGCAGTTCATCGACTCGATGGCCGGCATCGCGGGCGCCGTGGTGCAGAAGGCGTTCACCGAGAAGGCCGGCCCGAACGTGGGCGCGCGTGGCACCGGCGTGATGTGCACCGGCCCCTTCTCGCTGAGCGACTGGCAGTCGGGCAGCAAGATCGTCCTGGCGCGCAACGAGGGGTACTGGGACACCGCGCGCAAGGCCAAGGCAAAGAGCTTCACCTTCGTGGTGTTCAACGATGAGAGTGCGCTCACCAGCGCCCTCAAGGCCGGGGAGGTCGATGGCAGCTACTCGCCGCCCACCAGCAGCCTGGCCACGCTGTCCGCACCCGGGGTGGGCACTGTCTACTACGGGCCGAGCACGGAGTCGTACAGCCTCGGGCCCACAGCGTCCGAGGGTCCGGCTGCCGACCCGAAGATCCGTCAGGCGCTCAACCTCGCGATCGACAAGGCCGCCATCATCAGCACCGTGCTCAAGGGCACGGGCGAGCCGCTGAAGACCTTCACGCCCCCGCTGGTGTGGCAGGGCGACCCGGCGAAGGCCACCTATGACGCGGGCTACGCTGCGCTCCCGCCGGTGGGCGCACCCGACATCGAGGCCGCCAAGAAGCTCGTGCAGGAGGCCAAGCCCTCGCGCACGGACATGGTGATGGCGATCCCGTCGGGCGCCCAGTCGCTCCTCCAGGTCGCCACGCTGGCCCAGTCAGCCGCCCAGCAGATCGGCCTGAGCTTCACGATCAAGCAGCTGCAGCCGGCCGAGTTCTCTGCGCTGTTCTACGACCCGGCCGCGCGCAAGGGCATCGACTTCATCGCCACCACCGGCTACATCGAGGTGCCGGGCGCGCTGTACTACGCACCCGCGTTCGTGTTCCCCGGAGCCCCGTTCAACTGGACCAACTACGAGGATCCGACGGTCATCGCGAACATGGGTGAGGCCACCACGGCGATGGACCCGCAGGTGTCGGCCACGAAGTTCGTCGCCGCGCAGGCGGTCTACGCGCCGGCCAACCTGCAGATCACCCTGGCCGGGGCGTACAACCGGCTGTTCCTTGGTCCGAAGGTGACCGGAGCGCCGGCGTCGTTCGCCTACATCAGCTCGCCGTGGGCCGCGCTCGTCGGCGGCACCGGAAGCGGTTCGTGACCGGATCGATCGGGCAGTACGCCGCCCGGAAGGCGGGCGGCGTACTGGTCACGCTGCTGGGAGCGAGTCTGCTCATCTACGGCGCGCTATACCTCGCGCCGGGGGATCCGGCCACGCTGCTGGCAGGCGGGCAGATCCCCAACCCCGAAGCACTCGAGCAGATCCGGGCGGAGCACCACCTGGGCGACCCGTTCCTCGTGCAGTACTGGCACTGGCTCGGCGGGGTGCTCACCGGCAACTTCGGCAACTCGATCGTGCTGAACGAGCCGGTGGTCTCCCTGCTGGGCAGCCGGGTGGTGAACTCGGTGCTGCTCGTGGTGATGGCGTCGGCCATCATCCTGTCGATCGGGATCGCTCTCGGCGTCGCCTCAGCCGTCTTCGGCAAGCTCGTCGACTTCGCGGCCCTGAGCACCACCACCGTGCTGATGGCGGCGCCGGCCTTCGTGTCCGCGATCGTGCTCATCTGGATCTTCTCGAGCAAGCTGTCGTGGTTCCCCGTGTACGGGACCGGCGAGGGGTTCTGGGACACCCTGCGCCACCTCGTGCTCCCGGCGATCGCGCTGAGCCTGAGCTATCTGGCCTTCATCAGCCGGATCACGCGCACCGATGTGCGCTCCGAGCTGACCCGTGACCACGTGGACGCAGCGCGCGCCCGCGGGGTGAGCACGCCGAAGGTCCTGAGCCGACACGTGATGCGCAACGTGATGCCTGCCATCCTCTCGGTCAGCGCCATCACCTTCGCCGGCCTGTTCGCCGGGACCGCCGTGGTGGAGCTGGCGTTCGGCGTCCCGGGGCTCGGCTCCCTGCTGGTACAGAGCGCGGCGCGTCAGGACGTCGTGGTGGTGCAGTCGGTGTCCCTCCTGCTCGTGGCCGCGTTCGTCCTCGTCAACATGGGCGTCGACATCATCAACGCCATGCTCGACCCCCGACTGCTGCGCGGGAGGGTGATGACATGACCGTGATGGTGGAGCCGGTACCGGTGTCCAGCTCCTTCGCCCGGCCTCCGGGAGCCGGGTTCACCCGACACCTCAACGGCTCGGACTGGCTGGCCATCGCGGCCGGCGCGGTCGTGGCGCTCATCGTCCTGATCGCGATCATCTCGCCTTGGATCGCGCCCTACGACCCGTACGCGCTCGACCCCCTCAACGCCCTTGCCCCTCCCTCGCCCGCGCACCTGCTGGGCACCGACGACCTCGGGCGCGACATCTTCTCCCGGCTGCTCGTCGGTTCGCGCACCACGCTGCTCGGGCCCTTCATCGTGGTCTGCGCGGCCGCGATGGTGGGCACCCTGCTGGCGCTCACCGCCGCCTGGTTCGGCGGCTGGTACGACTCGGTGATCTCGCGTGCGCTCGACATCCTCTTCGCCTTCCCGGCGCTCATTCTGGCGCTGACGGTGACCTCGCTGTTCGGCACCGGCTTCGTGGCCCCGGTGGTGGCCCTGTCCATCGCGTACGTGCCCATCGTGGCGAGAATCATGCGCGCGGCGGCGCTGCGCGAGCAGTCGCTGCCCTACATCGAGGCGCTCGAGGTGCAGGGATTCCCGAGCATGCACATCTGGCGCCGGCACCTGCTGCCGAACCTCGCGCCGCTGCTGTTCGTGCAGTGCGCCATCAGCTTCGGCTACGCCATGCTCGAGCTCGCCGCCCTGTCGTTCCTCGGTCTGGGCCTGCAGCCCCCAGCCGCCAACTGGGGGCTGATGATCGCGAACGGGCAGCCGTCGCTGCTGGCGGGCAGTCCCGAGCAGTCGCTGTTCGCCGCGCTCGCCGTGGTGGTCACCGTCATCGCCTTCACCCTGGTGGCCGAGAACCTGGCCGGTCGATTCGAGGCGGGACGCCCATGACCGCGCCCCTGCTGGCGATCGAGGACCTGCGGCTGGAGGTACGCGGGCCCGGGCGGCAGACGCGTCCGATCCTGCGGGGGGTGGACCTCACGATCTCGGCCGGCGAGGCGGTGGGGCTGGTCGGCGAGTCCGGCTCGGGCAAGTCGATGACGGCCCGCACGGTGCTGCGGCTGACGCCCGATGGGTCCACCGTCAGCGGTTCAGTGCGGTTCAAGGGGAACGACGTGCTCGGGATGTCGCGCGCCGACGTGCGGCGGCTGCGCACCCACGACGTGGCGATGGTCTTCCAAGACCCGCGCGGGACGGTGAACCCGGTCCGCACGGTGGGCGACTTCCTGCTCGAGGGCATGCTCGACCGGGGCCTGAACCGGGAGGAGGCCACCGGCACGGCGATCAGGATCCTCGGGGAGATCGGTGTCGACCGGCCCGAGCGGCGGCTGGCCCAGCGCCCGTTCGAGCTGTCCGGCGGACTGCTGCAGCGCGTGGTGATCGCCGCCGCCCTCGCCGCCGAGCCCGAGCTGATCCTCGCCGACGAGCCCACCACCGCCTTGGACGTGACCACGCAGGAGGAGGTCGTCGCGATCCTCGACGAGGCGCGCCGCAAGCGCGGGCTGGCGATGCTGCTCATCTCGCACGACCTCGAGCTCGCGGCCGCGGTCTGCGACCGGATTGTCGTGATGTACGCCGGCGAGGTGGTGGAGGTGCTCGAGGCCGCGCGGCTGCAGTCGGGTGCTCGCCACCCCTACACGGTGGCCCTCATGGCCTCGCGCCCCGGCTCGGTCCCCCCGGGGCAGATGCTCCCGACGGTCCCGGGCCGCCCGCAGTCGGCCTATGACGCTCCAGCCGCCTGCGTCTTCTCGGACCGCTGCGCGAGCGCGCAGGAAGTCTGCCTCACCGTCCCGGCGCCCTGGTCGCACACCCCCGCCGGCCGGTGCCGGTGCCACTTCCCGCGGGAGGTGGCAACGTGACGCCGATCCTCGAGGTGCGCGGGCTGAGCAAGGAGTTCGTGAGCGGCCGCGGCCGCCGGCAGGAGTCGTTCACCGCGGTGGACGATGTGTCCTTCTCGGTCCCCGCGCACGGATCGGTGGCCCTGGTGGGGGAGTCGGGCTCGGGCAAGACCACCACCGCGCGCATCATCGTCGGCCTCGAGACGGCCACCTCGGGAGTGATCGCGCTCGACGGCCGCTCGGTGGTGCGCGGCAGCCGGGAGGATCGACGTCTGAGGGCGTCGATCGTGCAGATGGTGTTCCAGGATCCGTACCAGTCGCTCGACCGGCGGCAGAGTGTGTCGGGCTGCCTCGACGAGGTGCTCACCTTGCACACCCACCTCAACCAGCAGGGGCGCGTGGCCCGCGTGGGTGAGCTGCTCGACCTCGTGGGCCTGGACTCCCGTCATGCCGCCTCCCGCCCGGCGGTGCTGTCCGGAGGCCAGCGCCAGCGGGTGGCGATCGCGCGCGCACTCGCGGCCGACCCCCGCCTGCTGGTCCTGGACGAGTCGGTGGCCGCGCTCGACATGTCGATCCAGGCTCAGATCCTCAACGTGCTCGTCGAGGCGAGGGCGGTGACCGGCGTCGCGTACCTGTTCATCACCCACGACCTGTCGGTGGTGCGTCAGGTGTGCGACGACGTGGTGGTCATGCGACACGGCAGGGTTGTGGAGCAGGGGCCGGCCCTGCATGTGCTGGACTCACCGCGGGAGCCGTACACGCGCGACCTCATTGATTCTGTGCCGCGCCCGGGATGGGTGCCGCGACGGAAGGGCTTGGCCGATGCTGGCTAGGGCGCGAGCATCAGGCACGCGGAGTCATCGCGGCCACCAGGGCCTCGACGGCCCAGCGGGGCGTGGGGCCGGACGCCTCGGGCAGGCCGATCTCGGCGAGCGTCGAGTTGCCAAGGGCCAGGCTCCAGATGCCGTAGGCCAGCGTGCGTGCCTGCTTGGCCGTCACACCGGGAATCGAGTCGCGCACCGCCCCCGCGATGAGGCCAAGAGCCTGGTTGTACCGGGACTGCAGCATGTCGCGCAGCTTCTCATCGTTGAGCCCGGCCGTGATCAGCTCGCGCACCGCGGCATCGTCGTCGGAGATGGGCAGGAAGCCGGTGCCGAACAGGTAGTCGATCACCGCCGACAGCCGCTGCGGCGGCTCGGTGGCAGACATCAGGTCGTCCATCCCGGACTCGAACCCCACGAACAGCCAGTCGGCGAACAAGCGCAGCAGGTCCTCGCGATTGCCCACGAAGTAGCGGACGTGGCTGCGGCTGAGCCCGGACTCCAGCGCCACCCGCTCGAGGGTGGTGCCCGCCAGGCCGTACTGGAGCAGGCACGCGCGGGTGGCGCCCATGATCTGCTCGGTGCGCTCGGCGGCGATGCTCGGGCGACTCATGTCCTGCTTCCTCTCCTCCGTGCTGCACTCAGCGCCCCGTGCAGTCGGATGACTCATCCCAACCCTGCCCATTCTAAGGACAAGGAGCATGACGGTGATTGAAGAAAACAGCGATCCGCGGCTGGAGTTCGCCTTCGAGGCCAAGGTGGATATCGCGCCGTCGTTGCACATCGGCCACGGCCCCGACGAACTGGTTATGTTCACGCCCATCACCGGTGGCGAGGTGGTGGGCCCGAGGCTCAACGGGATCGTGCTGCCGGGAGGTGGCGACTGGTCGACCACGCGACCGGACGCGACCGAGCTCGACGCCCGCTACCTGCTGCAGGCCGATGACGGCAGTGTCATCGACATCGTGAATCGGGGCTTCTGGCGGGCGTCGGCCGAGGTGGAGGCCCGGCTGCGGGCGGGTGAGACCGTGGACGACTCGGAGGTCTACTACCGCACGTCACCGGTGTTCCGCACCGACGCGCCCGCGCACCGGTGGATGTGCTCCACCGTGTTCGTGGGACTGGCGAGCGGAGACGACACGCGCGTGTGCATCCGTTTCTACGAGGTGCGCTGATGGTCCTGCACGTCCAGCGGAAGGGGCCTAGCCCCGTCCCGCCCGACGCCACGCAGCACATGGTGCCCATGCGTGACGGAGTGAACCTTGCCACCGACGTCTACCTGCCCGAGGGGCAGCAGGCTCCGGGTGCCACCGTGCTGACCCGCCTGCCCTACGACAAGGGCGACGACTACGCCTTCATGCCGATCGTCGCGCGGTACTTCACCGCCCGCGGCTATCGCGTGGTGGTGCAGGATGTGCGCGGCAAGTTCCGCTCGGAGGGCGAGACGCTGCTCTTCGTGAACGAGGCTCACGACGGTCACGACACGATCGACTGGATCGTCGACCAGCCATGGTCCGACGGTGTGGTGGGCATGTGGGGCGACTCCTACTACGGCTACACCCAGTGGGCTGCGGCATCGACGGCCCACCCAGCCCTCCGGGCGATGGTGCCGCGGGTGACGGGAACTCGTCTGGGCGAGTTGCCCGTGCCCATCCCCGGCCAGCGGCAGCACGACGTCGAGATGTCGGTGCACCGCTTCTACCCGCTGACGATCTTCCATGAGCGCGACACCCTCGAGTGGGACCTCGACTGGTCGCGGCGTCCCCTCGCCGATGCTGTGGAGGAGTTCTTCGACCACATGGGCAGCCGATCCCCGTCGTACGACGCGTGGTTCCCGGATCCCACGCTGCTGGACCGCTTCCCCGAGGGCAGCCCCTTCGACGCGCCCGCCGTGCCGGTGCTCATGACGATCGGAATGTGGGACAACTGCGCGCCCTGGCAGTGGTCGGACCACGAGGAACTGCAGCGGCGGCCTGACTGGGCGCGCTGCGAGTACCTGCTGATCGAGGCCATCGACCACGAGAACCACAGCCACTTCGAGCTCGATGACCCGAAGCACGCCTCCGCCTCGCCCGAGGCGCTCGCCCGCTACCTCGACCCGGCCGTCGAGTTCTTCGACGTCTTCCTGCGCGGCGCCGACACTTCGATCCCGAGGGTGCGCTGGCACTTGGCCAACTCCGGAGACCCCACAGTGCGCGCGGACGACAACTGGCCCCCGACCGGGACCGTCGAGGTGGCGCTGTACCTCGCCGGGGCAGCGGCATCGGCCGCATCCGCGCCGGGCGGGTCGCTGGCCGAGGAGCGGGGCGAGCCCGAGAGCGCGACATGGGTGCACGACCCCGCCGCCTGCGTGCCCTCCCCGGTGGAGAACCCATTCGCCTTCCTCGCCGAGTACCCCGACGAGCGTGCCCTGGCCGACCGCGCCGATGTTCTGTGCTTCAGCGGCGGGCTGCTCGACGAGCCGCTCGACCTCGTGGGCCCGGTGCGCCTCGCGGCCGAGGTGATGTCGGACGGCCCGGAGATGGACGTCTTCGTCCGCCTCCTCGACGTCGACTCCTCCGGGGCCGCCCACCTCGTCGCCCGGGGTGAGCAGACCGTGCTGACGGCCGACGGGGCCCATCGCGCCGTCATCGACCTCGGCCATCTGGGGTACCGCGTCCCGGCCGGTCACTCACTGCGCCTCACCGTGGCCAGCAGCGACTTCCCGGAGTTCGTGCCAGCGCCTGGCACGGGGGAGCATCGATGGCTGGCGTCGCGCACCCGCCACAACCGCCAGTCACTCGCGCTCGGTGGCGCCGATGGCGCCATGCTCAGCCTGTCCGTCCTGCCGCCCGCGCGCTAGTTCACGCACACCAACACCTGCATCGGAGCCGCCCTATGACCCTCGCACCCGTCACGCTCAGCGCCGCCGAGATCGCCGATGCCGTCAGGTCAGGGCGCCTGTCGGCTGCCGAGGTCGTGCAGGCGCACCTCAAGCGCATCGCCGAAGTGAACCCGGCCGTCAACGCCGTCACCGTGGTGCTGGCCGAGCAGGCTCTCGAGGCGGCCGCCGGCATCGATGCCCAGATCGCCCGCGGCGAGCAGGTCGGCCCGCTCGCCGGCGTGCCCATCTCGGTCAAGGAGAACATCGACTGCGTCGGTTCGGCCACGACATCAGGCATGCCGTTCGCCGCGGGCTTCCTCCCCGCCGAGAACGCGACCTTCCTGCAGCGGCTCATCGATGCCGGTGCCATTCCCGTCGCGCGGGGCAACATGCCCGACTTCGGCCTGCGCTGGGACACCGACAACGACCTGTACGGCCGCACGACCAACCCCTGGGACCCTGAGCGCGTGCCGGAGGGGTCGAGCGGTGGCGACGCGGTGATCGTCGCCACCGGCATGGCCGTGGTGGGGCTCGGCAACGACTACGGCGGCTCGCTGCGCCTGCCGGCCAACGCCGCGGGGATCACCGCGCTGCGACCGACCACCGGCCGGGTGACCGCCCCCAGCCGGCGGGCCGAACCGATCTCGATGACGCTGCAGATGTTCGCCACGAACGGTCCGCTCGCCCGCAGCGTCAATGACCTCGACCTGCTGTTCGCCGTGATGCACGGCGCGGACGACCGCGACCCCCTGAGTATCACCGTGCCGCACCCGCGCGAGTACGGCGGCCCGCGCCGCGCAGCGATCTGCGTCGACCCGGCGGGCCTAGGCGTCGACCCGGTCGTGGCCGGCGCCGTGCGGCGCGCCGCAGACGCACTCGCGGCGGCCGGCTGGGAGGTCGAGGAGGTCGACCCGCCGGGAATCGTGCGCAGCACCGAGCTGTGGGAGGAGCTCGCCCTGGTGGAGATGATCGGGTTCTTCCAGCCCGGCGTGCTCCCCGGCCCGCTCTCGGCAGGCAGCGAGGCCTGGTACACCACCGTGAACCGGGACGTTCCCCTTCTCGACACAACCGCGGCCTACAGCGCGGGATGGGGCGAGCGGCTCATGATCGCCGCGCAGTGGCGTGAGTTCCACGCGCGATACCCGGTCGTCGTGGGCCCGGTGTCGACGGGACAGACGCCGAGGGTGGGCTTCGACCTGTCCGGGCACGACGCTGCCCGCACCCTGGTGCGTGAGCACCGCCTCACCGTGACGGTGAACATGCTGGGGCTGCCGTCCGTTGCCGTGCCGACAGGCATCGTGGGCGACCGCCCGCAGGGCGTGCAGGTGATCGCTTCGACGTTCCAGGACCACACCGCGCTCGCCGCGGCCCGCGACATCGAGACGGCGTGCGGGCGGCTGACGCCCATCGACCCGAGAGCCTCTGCGGCCTGACGCGCGCTGCCATGCGCCTACGCACCTTCCAGGTTCGGGTCGCGCCACTGACG
>WLOZ01000389.1 GCA_009699025.1 Actinomycetota bacterium | reverse complement strand
GGTGGCGGCCAACGCCCTCACCACGAGCGGCAGCACCGACAAGGCGGCACTCGTGAAGACGCTGAGCACCCTCGGCACCGACACGATCGTCGGCAAGGTGCAGTGGAACCCCACCCAGCCCGGCCCTGAGGGCGGCCCCAACGTGGCCGTCACCCCGGTCGCTGGTGGTCAGTGGCGCCTTGCTCCCGCGGGGAGCAAGTACAAGTACGACCTCGTCATCGTCTCGAACGCAGTGGCGGCGAAGAAGGGCCTCGACATCCCGCTCGGCGGGAAGGCTGAGGCGATTTCCACCAACTGATCGACCCGCACAGCAACGACGGAGGCCCGGCTGTCCCCCGAGGGGACGGCCGGGCCCTCCGGCGAGAATACGGAGCTCCGCATGACCCAGCCCGCGCTCATGAGCGTGAGCGGCCTGTCCAAGAGGTTTGGGCGGGTCGTCACCGCCGACGAGATCTCCTTCGAGGTCCGTGACGGTGAGGCCCTCGGCATCGTCGGTCCCAACGGGGCCGGCAAGAGCACGCTGCTCAACCTCATCGGTGGAGTCGTCGAGGCCGACACCGGGAGCATCATGTTCGACGGTCGAGACATCTCCCGTCTCAAGCCTGCTGAGCGGGCCAAGGCTGGCATCGCCCGCTCCTTCCAGATTCCGCGCCCCTTCACCGACATGACCGTCTTCGAGAACGTCTACGTCGGTTCGAGCTTTGCCGGCCGTACCCGAGGCCAGGCCGGATACGACCGTGCCTTTGGCGCGCTTGAGGTGGCAGGCCTGCTCCACCTCGCCGCCACGCCCGCCGGGCAGTTGCGCCTCCTCGACCGCAAGCGGCTCGAGCTCGCGCGCGCCCTGGCCACCGAGCCCAAGCTGATCCTGCTCGACGAGATCGCCGGCGGGCTCACCGAGAAGGAACTCCCCCCCTTGGTTGAGACCATCCGGAGTCTTCGGGCGAACGGGGTCACGGTGGTGTGGATCGAGCACATCGTGCACGCCCTCGTGTCGGTGGTCGACCGACTCATGTGCCTGGCCGAGGGCCGCATCCTCGCGATTGGCGACCCGCACGAGGTCATGCGCAGCCCCGAGGTGGTCGAGGTCTACCTCGGCAGCACCTTCGACATCGATCAGGGCGGGGTGAGCGACTGATGGCCCTGCTCGAGGTTGACGCGATCGACGTGTTCTATGGCGACTTCCAGGCCATCTACGGCCTCTCGCTGCAGGTCGATGAAGGCGAGACTCTTGCCGTGATCGGGGCCAACGGCGCCGGCAAGAGCACCCTGCTCAAGACGATCGCCGGGCTCAACCAACCCGGCGCCGGCGACGTGCGCTTCGACGGCACGAGCCTCTCGGCCGTTGCGGCCCATCGACGGGTCGGGATCGGGATCGCGCTCACCCCCGAGGGCCGGCGCATCTTCCCGAGCCTGACCCTCGAGGAGAACCTGCGCGTGGGTGCGCATACCAAGAGGCCCGGGCCGTGGAACCTCGCCACCGTGTACGACGCCTTCCCCCTGCTGTCAGAGCGGCGCTCGCGGCTCGGCACCAACGCGTCTGGCGGCGAGCAGCAGACCGCGGCTATCGGACGGGCGCTCATGAGCAACCCACGACTCCTGCTCCTTGACGAGGTGTCGCTCGGACTTGCTCCCGTGGTGGTCGAGCAGATCTACGCCGCGCTGCCCAGCATCACCTCCCAGGGCACCACGGTTCTGGTCGTCGAGCAGGACGTGAACCAGGCGATGAGGGTGGCAGACCGGGTGCAGTGCCTCCTCGAGGGGCGCACCGTCCTCGAGGGCCAACCATCAGACCTCAGCCGCGATCAGATCGCTGCGGCGTACTTCGGAATCTAGGGAGCTACTGATGGAGTGGGGCAACGCTGTAGTGCAGGGCCTGCTGCTGGGCGGGCTCTATGCGCTGCTCGCCGCTGGGCTGTCGCTGATGTTCGGAGTGATGCGGCTGGTGAACCTGGCGCACGGCGCCCTGGCGATCGTTGCCGCCTACCTCGGGCTGGTCCTCGTGCAGAAGACGGGCATGCCGCCCTTCGCCAGCATCATCGTGGTGATCCCGGTGATGGCAGCCCTCGGCTGGCTGCTGCAGAGCACCCTGCTCAACAGGGCGTTGACCCAGCAGGCGCTGGCACCGATCCTGGTGACATTCGGTCTGGCCGTGATCGTGCAGAACGCCCTCCTCGAGGTGTTCACCGCCGACAACAAGAGCATCCAGATCGGTGACCTTGCCGGGGCCAGCATCCAACTCACGCCCGAGATCGCCATCGGCGTCTTCCCCCTGATGACGTTCGTTGTCGGAGTGCTCGTCATCGCCGGGCTTCAGCAGTACCTCGCGCGGACCACGGTCGGCCGCGCGATGCGAGCCACGAGCGACGATCGTGAGGCCGCGACTCTCATGGGCATCGACAACCGGCGCATCTACGCCCTGGCCACCGCGATAGCCCTCGGAATCGTCGGACTGGCCGGAGTCTTCATCGGCATGCGCACCCAGTTCAACCCCTACTCGGGAGACGTCTTCCTGATCTTCGCCTTCGAGGCCGTCATCATCGGCGGCCTCGGCTCGCTGTGGGGCACCCTGGCAGGGGGAATGATCCTCGGAGTCTCCCAGGCGGTGGGCGCACAGGCGTTCCCCTCATCGGGAGTCCTGCTGGGTCACCTCGTCTTCCTCGCCGTGCTCGCCTTCCGACCGACCGGCCTCTTCCCCAAGGTGGTGAACGGATGAGCGCGGCCGTGGCGACCCCGTCACAGCCCGCCCAGCCCCAGCGGCTCGCCCGGGTTCGCCGGTCGACGCGGTCGTCGTACGTGGGCCTCGCGGTGTCGATCGTGCTGATTGCCACCCTCGCGATCGGGCCCTTCGCCTTCCTCACCAAGGGAAACCAGCAGAACCTGGTCACCCTGTTCGTGTACATCATCCTCGGCACGATGTGGAACCTGCTCGCCGGCTACGCGGGCATGGTGTCCATCGGACAGCAGGCCTTCATCGGCATCGGCGCCTACGGCATCGTGTACGCAGCCGACATCCTCGGCGTGGGTCTGTACCTGGCCATCCCGGTCGCACTCGTGATCTCGGGGGTCATCGCCTACCTCGTGTCCTTCCTCGCCTTCCGCCTGTCGGGCGGCTACTTCGCCATCGGCACCTGGGTCATCGCCGAAGTGATCAAGCTGGTGACGACTCAGGTCCAAACTCTCGGGGCCGGATCCGGCATCTCACTGAGCGCGGTCAAGGGGTACAAGCCAGAGATTCGCATCGCGATCATCTACTGGATCGCCCTTGCCGCCGTGGTTCTCAGCGTCGCCGTGACCTACCTGCTG
>WLOZ01000388.1 GCA_009699025.1 Actinomycetota bacterium | reverse complement strand
CGATGGAGCAGCCAATGACGCCTCCGCCCACGATGATGACTCGTGCACGTGCGGGCAGGGTGACAGCCACAACTACTCCTCGGTGGTGGACGGTTCGGATACAGCGAGCGCGCCCGGGGGCAGGAGCTTGAGAGCCCCGACGGACGCCGTGATGGCAACCTTCTGACCAGTCACCCGGTCGCGGGCTACCTCACTGGGCTGGTTGACCACGATCGTGACACCGGCATCGAGCCTGACCACGACGTCGCTGGCGCCGCCTAGGTACACGATGCGCTCGACAACTCCGCGCAGCGCCGGGGCCGTTGACGTGTCGTCGTCGATACGCAGCCGCTCGGGCCGCACCACGAGCTTCGCGGGGCCGGGCGCGTGCTCGCCCGCCGCCTCGAGGACCGCGTTCCCCAGGTGGAACACGGTGCCTCCACCGCTGCCTGGCCCCACTGCCACGACGTCGAGAACGTTGGAGCTGCCGAGGAAGTCGGCGACGTAGGCGGTCTCAGGTTGCTCATACACGTCGGCGGGACTGCCGACCTGCTCGACGAGCCCGTGGGCCATCACCGCGATGCGATCGCTCATGGTGAGGGCCTCCTCCTGGTCGTGCGTGACGTACACGAACGTGATTCCGACCCGCTCCTGCAACGACTTGAGCTCGACCTGCAGCGCCTTGCGCAGCTTGGCATCGAGCGCCCCCAGAGGCTCGTCGAGCAGCAGCACGCGGGGGCCGAGAACCAGCGCCCGAGCGAGCGCGACCCGCTGCTGCTGGCCTCCCGACAACTGCGACGGCTTGCGCTTGGCGTACTCACCCATGCGGACGCTGTCGAGGGCATCGCCCACTCGACGGACCATGTCCGGCTTCGAGATCTTCTCGTACTTGAGCCCGAAGGCCACGTTGTCGGCCACCGACATGAACGGGAACAGCGCGTAGTTCTGGAAGACCGTATTAACCGGCCGCTCATGCGCCGGCATCGAGGCGATATCGACGCCATCAAGGAGCACCTGGCCACTGCTGGGAATCTCGAAGCCGGCAATCATGCGCAGCGTCGAGGTTTTGCCACACCCCGAGGGCCCGAGGAGTGAGAAGAACTCCCCCGCCCGAATATCGAGGCTGATGCCTCGCACTGCCTCGACCTCGCCGTAAAACTTGTGCAGGTCGACGAGCCCGATGGCCCCGCCTCCGGGCGCGCTCTGCGGCTCAGGCATAGTCGCACTCACCTTCTCAAGCGTTGGCGCCGATCGCATCGATGCCGATGACGAGGCTCCAAGAATCGGTTCGCGGCTCTCGGGGAACCGACACTGGGCGGAGGTGACGGGGCGGGCGCCCTTGCCAAATCCTGAATGAGGACTCAGTCTAGGGACGCACCCCCGAACCCGCAATCATGTGATCAACCTGAGGAGACCCACGATGAGCGACACCCAACAGCCCCGAAGCCCCCTCAGCCGTCGTCGGCTGCTGCAGGCCACAGCACTGTCCCTCCCCGCAGCGGGCCTGCTGTCTGCCTGCGCGCGCGACTCCGGTGGCTCGGGTGGTTCGGCTAGCTCGAGTGGGTCAAGCGCCAGCCCCAGCGCCACGTCGCTACAGATCGCCTCACCGACGAACCCGGTGAAGTGGCCGATCAGCGCGGGTAACGAGCCCATCGCGGCGGGACAGAACCCCGAGCAGGGCGGAAACCTGCAGCTGTACAGCTACGCCGACTACGTCGCGCCCGACGTCATCGCCTCGTTCGAGGAGAAGTACAAGAAGTACAACGTCAAGGTCACCTACTCAACCTTCAACGACTCCAACGAGGCACTCGCCAAACTGCGAGGCGGCTCGACGCCCTACGACGTCTACACCCCCAGCTACGACCAACTTGGCAAGTTGGTGCTCGGCGGGGTCATCCAGCCGCTGCAGCAGTCGTACGTGACCGACATTGGCAACGTGTACGCCGAGTTCCAGGACCCGTTCTACGACCAGGGCTGGCAGTACTCGGCGCCCTACACGCTTTACACCACCGGCATCGGCTGGCGAACTGACAAGGTGAGCGAAGACGTCGGCGCGCGTCCCAACCCCTACGACATCTTCTGGGACCCCAAGTATCGCGAGAAGCTGGCCGTGCTCGACGACACCCGCGAGGCCATCGGCATGACCCTGCTGCGCAACGGGCAGACCGACGTCAACACGGGCGACGACACGATCCTCAACGCGGCGCGCGACGCCCTGCTCGAGATGACCACGCTCACCAAGCCGCGCGTCACCATCACCGGCTACACCGATATTCCTGAAGGTCGCCTCGACCTCAGCCAGGCGTGGTCGGGCGACCTCATCGCCGCCGTGGGCTACCTGCCCCAGGGGGTCAAGCCCGACGTGCTGCGCTACTGGTTCCCGGCCGACGGCAAGGGCATGGTCAACAACGACCTCATGGTGATTCCTAAGAACGCTCCGAACCCCGTGCTCGCACACCTGTTCCTCAACCACCTGCTCGACCCTGCGGTGGCGCTGGCTAACTTCCAGTACGTGGGCTACCAGCCCCCGCAGGTAAGCCTCACACCCGAGAAGCTGGTCGCCGATGGCATTGTGCCCGCCAACCTCGCGTCGGCCCTCGTGAAGCCCGGGTACTTCAACTCCGGGTATCGCCTGCTGGAACTGCCGCCCGAGACCGACGCCAAGTGGCAGGCCATCTGGCAGCAGTTCAAGGCCGGTGCCTAACTTGGGGCAACGCCGGTCGCGGCTGCTGTGGCCCATCCTCGGAGCACCTGCCATCGCGTGGATGGCCCTGTTCTTCGCAGTACCGCTGTATGTGGTGCTGTGTGTGGCGTTCGGCACGGTTGACCCGCTGTTCCGCACGTCGGTACCGGTGTGGAACCCGATGCAGTGGCAGTTCACCCAACTGGCGACCGTGTTCGAGCGCATCGTCGGCCCCGAGAACTTCTACCTGCCCCCGGTGCTGCGCACGATCGGATTCGTGGTGATCGCGGTCGCCGTGTGCCTGGCCATCGCCTTTCCGGTGGCCTACTTCGCGGCCCGGCACGCGGGTCGGCACAAGGCACTGGTGCTCACACTGCTGGTGGCACCGTTCTGGATCAGCTACATGATGCGCATGCTCGCGTGGGTCAACCTGCTGCAGAACGACGGCTGGGTCAACAAGGTCATCAGTCTCAATGGGCTACTGCCCACCGAGCAGAACTGGCTCGCCGGCCGACCCACCACCGTGATTCTGGGGCTCATCTACGGGTACGTGCCGTACATGATCCTGCCGCTGTTCGCGGCGCTCGACCGCATCAGCCCGAGCCTGCTCGAGGCGGCGCGTGACCTTGGGGCGGGCGGGTTCGACGT
>WLOZ01000387.1 GCA_009699025.1 Actinomycetota bacterium | reverse complement strand
GCGAGACCGACACCCTCCCACCCGACGTACAGCAGCAGGTAGTTGTCGGCGAGCACCAGCAGCAGCATCGCCGCAACGAAGAGGTTGAGGTAGCCGAAGAACTTCCGGCGGTCATGGTCGTGCTGCATGTAGCCGATCGCGTAGATGTGGATCAGCGTGCCCACGAAGGTGATGAGCAGAACGAAGACCATCGAGAGCGGGTCGAGCTGAAGGGCGACCGGGACCTTGAAGCTGCCTACCAACTGCCAGTCCCAGAGCTTCTGGATGACGCCTCGCTCGGCGGCCGGCTGAGCCAGCATGGCCGCAAAGAGGATCGCGGCGACCACGAAGGCACCCGCCGACATCACCACACCCACGAGATGGCCGTACGCGTTGAGGCGACGCCCGGTCAGAAGCAGAATTGCTGCACCGAGGGCGGGTAGCGCCACCAGCAGCCAGATGAGGCTGAAGGTGCCGGTCGCCTGGCCCAGCTGCACCGTTTCCTGTGCGAACACGGCAGTGCCGATGCTCACGGTGCCTCCCTGTCAGTCACGTCGCAGATCCCTTTCGTAGCGCACGCCGCCCGAGCGGCGCGCGATCAGTACTTCAGCAGGCTCGCCTCATCGACCGACGCAGATCGCCGCGATCGGAAGATGGTGACGATGATGGCGAGTCCGACAACAACCTCGGCGGCGGCGACGACCATCACGAAGAAGGCCATCACCTGTCCGTCGAGGTTTCCGTGCACTCTCGAGAAGGTGACCAGGGCCAGATTGGTCGCGTTGAGCATCAGTTCGACGCACATGAACATGACGATGGCATTGCGACGCACCAGCACGCCCACAGCGCCGATGGTGAAGAGCAGCGCGGACAGCAGGAGGTAGTAGGTGGGGGTCATCGGACGTCCTCCCCGCCGATCGACGCGTCTCCGGATGCGAGCTGGGCTACCTCGTGGGTGAGCTCAGTGCTCACCTGGCGCAGACTGCCGCGAGCGCGGAGCGAGGCGGGCACCGAGTTTTCAGCCATCGTGCCATCGGGCAGGAGTGCCGGGGTGTCGACGGCGTTGTGTCGGGCGTACACGCCGGGAGGTGGCAGCGAGCCCGGGTGCTCATCCTTAAGAAACCGCTCCCTCGACATGTCAGCCTGCGAGCGCTTGGGCAGGATGTGCTCGCGGTGAGCCAGCATCATGGCCCCGAGGGCAGCGGTGATGAGCAGCGCCGACGTGACCTCGAAGGCCAGCAGGTAGCGACCAAAGATAAGCGCCGCGAGGCCCTGCAGATTGCCGCCATACTCGGCGTTGGCCGTGGCAGTGCCGGCGTCGGCGAGGGTGACCCGGCCGAGCACGGTGACCAGCAGGATCAAGAACGCGAGGCCCGCAAGCGCGGCAGCGAGGCGCTGCCCTCGAATGGTCTCCACCAGAGAATCGCCCGACTCAACACCCACGAGCATCAGCACGAACAGGAACAGCATCATCACCGCACCGGTGTAGACGATGACCTGCACCATGCCGAGGAATACAGCACCCTGAACGATGTAGAGGCACGCCAGGTTAATCATGGTCATCGCGATCCAGAGCGCGCTGTGCACCGCCTTGCGACTGAACACCATGCCGAGCGCCCCGAGCACCGCGAGCGATCCGCAGATCCAGAACGTCCAGATCTCGCCGGTGTCGATCACCGACAGAACCGCGACCGACAGGCCACTCATGCGATCTCCTCGCCTGAGTCGACGATGACACCTTCGGCCGCGGCGCGCCCCGGGTTCGTGCGGGCCTCGACCTCGGCGATCTGCTCGGGAGACGCGCCGCGCACAGTGCCCTCGTAGTAGTCCTTGGCCGTGGTGCCAGGCACCATCGCGTGGGGGGCGGGGACCATGCCCGGAAGAAGCGGCGCTAGGAGGTCGGCCTTCTCGAAGATGAGCTTGCCGCGGTCGTCGTCGGCGAGTTCGTAGTCGTGGGTCATGGTGAGGGCGCGGGTGGGGCAGGCCTCAATGCACAGGCCGCAGAAGATACAGCGCAGGTAGTTGATCTGGTAGACCCGCCCGTAGCGCTCACCTGGTGAGTGCCGGTCGCCCTCGTTGTTGTCGGCCCCCTCGACATAGATCGCGTCGGCGGGGCAGGCCCAGGCGCACAACTCGCAGCCAACACACTTCTCGAGACCGTCGGCGTACCTGTTGAGTTGGTGCCGGCCGTGGAACCGTGGGCGCGGTGGGAACTTGTCCTTCTCCTCCGGGTACTTCTCGGTGTTCACCTTCTTGAACATCGTGGCGAAGGTGGTGCCGAAACCTCGGACGACCTGCGGCATCTCAGCCATCGGTGGCCTCCCGTGAGTCGTTGTCGGACATGTCGGACGGTTCGTCTGGCAAGGCGGCCTGCGAGGTGGATGCCACCGCGATGGCGCCGACCGTGGCCTTGGTGCGGCGGGTCGGCGTGTAGTCAACACCCGGCATCGGAGGCACCGGGAACCCGCCCGCCATGGGGTCGAAGGGGCCGCGGGCAGCCTCTGCCTCAGCCACCTCGATCAGACGACGGCGTTCGCGGATGCTCTCAACCACCAGCATGATCATGAGCAGGACCGCGATGGGGATCGCGATGACCATCACCGTCTGGCGTAGGTCCCACTCGTAGGCGTTGCGCATGCCGCGGGCGAAGGCGACCACCATGATCCAGACCAGCGAGACCGGGATAAGAACCTTCCAGCCGAACTTCATGAACTGGTCGTACCGCAGTCTCGGCAGCGTTCCGCGCAGCCAGATGAACACGAAGATGAACACCGAGACCTTCATGAGGAACCACAGCATGGGCCACCAGCCCTCATTGGCCGACGACCACAGCGAGAGGGGCCACGGCGCGCGCCAGCCTCCTAGGAAGAGGGTGGTGGCGAGGGCCGACACGGTGACGAGGTTGATGTACTCGGCGAGGAAGAACACCGCGAACTTCAGCGTGGAGTACTCGGTGTGGAAGCCACCAACCAATTCTCCCTCGGCCTCGGGCAGGTCGAAGGGCGCACGGTTGGTTTCGCCCACCATCGCCGTGACGTACACGAGGAACGAGGGCAGCAGCAGCACGATGAACCAGGTCTTTTCCTGAGCGGCCACAATCTGCGAGGTCGAGGCCGAGCCCGCATAGAGGAACACCGCGACGAACGAGAGCGACATCGCGACCTCGTAGGAGATCATCTGCGCGCTTGACCGGAGCCCGCCCAGCAGCGCGTAGGTGGAGCCCGACGACCACCCCGCGAGAACGATTCCGTAGATGCCGATGCTGGCGATCGCCAGGATGTAGAGCACCGACACCGGGAAGTCGGTGAGTTGAAGCGGGGTCTGGTAGCCGAACAT
>WLOZ01000386.1 GCA_009699025.1 Actinomycetota bacterium | reverse complement strand
TCACAGCGAGCAGGTCGGCCAGACCGGCACCAAGGTCGCACCCGACCTCTACATCGCGTGCGGAATCAGTGGCGCCACTCAGCACATTGCGGGGTGTCGGAACGCCAAGACGATCATCGCCATCAACACCGACAAGGACGCGCCCATCATGGGATACGCGCACTACGCGGTCATTGGCGACCTACACTCGGTGTTGCCAGCCCTCGTGCAAGCCACTCGCGAGTCCAAGGGGTAAGCCACATGCTGTCGGACATCGAGATCGCGCAGGCGGCACAGATGCGGCCCATCACCGACATTGCCGCGATGCTCGGCATCCCCACCGAGTCGGTGCACCCGTACGGACGGCACAAGGCCAAGATCACGCTCGACTACCTCGAGAAGCTGCCGGACAAGCCTGACAGCAAGCTGATCCTCGTCACCGCCATCAGCCCCACGCCGGCAGGTGAGGGCAAGACAACGACCACGGTGGGTCTCGGCGACGGTCTTCGCCTCATTGGCAAGGATGCGGTCATCTGCCTGCGTGAGCCATCGCTTGGGCCTGTGTTCGGCGTCAAGGGCGGTGCGGCCGGGGGCGGCTACGCACAGGTGGTGCCGATGGAGGACATCAACCTTCACTTCACCGGCGACTTCTCGGCAATCGCGCTGGCAAACAACCTGCTGGCTGCGCTGCTCGACAACCACATTCACCACGGAAACGAACTCGGAATCGACGTGCGCCGCATTGCATGGAAGCGCGTCGTCGACATGAACGACCGCGCCCTGCGCGACATCGTGGTCTCGCTCGGGGGCCCAGCAAACGGCTACCCGCGCGAGGACGGCTTCGACATCGTGGTTGCCAGCGAGGTGATGGCGATCTTCTGTCTGGCCACGTCGCTCAACGACCTCAAGCGTCGACTTGGCAACATCGTGGTGGGCTACACCCGCAAGAAGAAGGCGGTCACCGCACGCGATCTGGTCGCCGATGGCGCGATGACCGCGCTGCTGCGCGACGCGTTTGCCCCCAACCTCGTGCAGACGCTCGAAGGTACGCCGGCGTTCGTTCACGGCGGCCCGTTCGCGAACATCGCGCACGGATGCAACTCCGTGCTGGCCACCGCTGCTGCAATGCGGATGGCCGACTACGTGGTCACCGAGGCCGGCTTCGGCGCTGATCTCGGGGCCGAGAAGTTTGTCGACATCAAGTGCCGCAAGTCGGGGCTGCGTCCTTCAGCCGCGGTGATCGTGGCCACACTGCGTGCGCTGAAGTACCACGGTGGAGTTGCGCTCGCCGACCTCGGCACTGAGAATCTCGACGCGGTACGCGACGGATTCGAGAACCTCCAGCGCCACATTCGAAATGTCACCGAGGTGTACAGCATCCCGTGCGTGGTGAGCATCAACCGCTTCGGGGCAGACACCGAGGCTGAGCTTGCGCTGCTGGAGGATCTGGTGCGCGCTGAGAGCGTCGAGGTCATCGTTGCCTCGCACTGGGCCGACGGGGGCGTGGGCGCCAAAGCCCTGGCGGAGATCGTGGTCCGGCTGGCCGACGAGCCGAGCCAGATGCAGTTCGTCTACGAGGACGAGATGAACCTGTGGGAGAAGGTCACCGCGATCGCCACCCGGGTGTACGGCGCCGTGGGTGTCGACGCGTCGCTGGCAGTGCGGGCTCGCATCGCCGAGCTCGAGGCCGGTGGGTACGGGCACTTCCCGGTCTGTGTGGCCAAGACACAGTCGTCCTTCTCCACTGACGCGTCGCTGCGGGGAGCACCCAGCGGGCACACGCTCACCATTCGTGAGGTACGACTGTCAGCCGGGGCTGAGTTCGTGGTGATGGTGTGCGGAGACATCATGACGATGCCCGGGCTGCCCGCTCACCCGTCGTCGGAGAAGATCGACGTCATCGACGGCCGGATCGTGGGCTTGGCGTAGTGGGTAACGCGCCCCCCCAAGCCCGCTAATCCATACGAAAGCGTCACACCCACGGGGGCGGCGGTGACTGTCAAGCTGCGTGGAGTCGGTCGGCTGGCGATTGTTCGGTTGCGTTGGGCAGGTTGATGCCAGCAATGCTGGCTGGCTTGGGTGTGGTGGGCTTGCTGCGGAACCGTTCAGGATGGGCGTCGTAGTAGGCCTGCAGGGTGGTGTCGCGCTGCTGCCAGGCGCTGGCCCAGGTTCCGTGGTGGACCTGGTCGGGGCTGAACAGGGCGAGGCCGGAGTGGTGGTGTTGGGCGTTGTACCAGTCGACGTAGTGCGCGACCCAGGCTCGTGCTGACTCGATGTCCTCGAAGACCCCGGGATAGCTGGGGCGGTACTTCATGGTGCGGAACTCGGCCTCGGAGAACGGGTTGTCGTTGGACACCCGTGGCCGGTTGAACGTTTGGGCGATTTCGAAGCTGGCGAGCAGCTCGGCTAGGGCGTTGGAGCGCATCGCGGGACCTGAGTCCGAGTGCACCCCGGTGGGGATCCCGTACTCGCCAAACGCACGCTCGAACATCTCCACGGCCATGGCGTCGGACTCGCGCTGCTCAACGCGCCAGCCGACGACCTTGCGGGAGAAGATGTCCATAACGGAGTAGGCCTTGAACCAGATTCCCCACCACGGGCTGCGCAGGTCGGTAATGTCCCAGCTCCACACGTCCATCGGTGCTGTCGCCACCAGCACGGGCGCTTGTCGGGGGACGCGGCTGGCACCAGCCTTCCGGGTCGGGATCACCGGGCGCGAGGCCTGGCACTCTATGGCCGCGGCGATGCGCCACCATGACCTGCGCGAGCCCAGCATCAGCCCGTCGTCCCACGCCGAGGCGAACGCGTGGTCCACCGAGTTGCCCTGCTCCCAGCCGGCGAGGACCCGCTCGGCGATGACGTGCCGGTCAGCGTCCGGTATCGCCGTCGGGCAGCGCCGGTCACGCTGGTGCACCGGGTCGGCGACAGAGGGCCGCGGCTTGCCCCGGTAGTGCCACGTCGACCGCGACACCCCGGCGATTTCCAGCGCCCGCCGCTGCGACCCGGTCGCCGCAGTCAGCGTGGCCACCAGCTCGGCCTCAGCGGTCAGGAAGCCGACGGCTCGCCCGGTCCCTGATTCCCGTCGGGCTCTTGCTCGCTCATCTGATGCAAGAGCCCGATAGCTTTTCCCAGCGCATCATTGACCGCCTCGAGTTCGTTGACGCGCGCCTGCAACGCCGCCAGTTGGGCCGCATGCGCGGCCCGCTCAGCAGCCACCGCCTTGGACTGCAACCGCCGGATCCCCTGGGACTCGCTCACGTGAACATCATCGCGCGGCACCATCCCCCGCAACACATCACCGAAGTGCACCGCCTCGGTCCACCGACGCAACCGCCCATG
>WLOZ01000385.1 GCA_009699025.1 Actinomycetota bacterium | reverse complement strand
GACCCCATGTCGGCCGGCAACTTCGGCTTCCCCGACGAGGAGGGGCTGCGCCTCGTGCGGGCGGTGTCGTACATTCCGCGCAACGAGCAGGACAACGCCTACGCGCACCCGATCGATGGGCTGGTGGCCTACGTCGACCTCACCAACCAGCGAGTGCTCAAGGTGGTTGACGATGTCGTGCTGCCCGTACCGCAGGAGGACTCCAACTTCCACGACGACAACGGGGTCGTGCTGCGCGACGATGTGCGGCCGCTGGAGATTCATCAGCCCGAGGGCCCGAGCTTCACCGTCGACGGCTGGGAGGTCGACTGGCAGAAGTGGAAGTTCCGCGTGTCGATGAACGCGCGCGAAGGCATGGTGCTGCACGACATCAGCTACAACGACGACGGCCGCGAGCGCTCGGTGCTGTCGCGGGCATCGTTCGCCGAGATGGTGGTGCCCTACGGTGACCCCCGACCCGCGCACTTTTGGCGCAGCGCGTTCGATGTGGGCGAGTATGGTCTCGGGGCCCTCGCGAATAGCCTCACTCTGGGCTGCGACTGCCTCGGAAGCATCTACTACTTCGACGCCTACCTCGCCGACGCTCAGGGCCAGCCCTACACGGTCGACCGGGCGATCTGCCTGCACGAGGAAGATTTCGGAGTCCTGTGGCGCGGCACCAACTGGCGCTTCGGCGGCGCGTGGGTTCGCCGCAGCCGACGCCTGGTGATCTCCTTCTGGTCCACTGTGGGCAACTACGACTACGGGTTTTTCTGGTACTTCTACCAGGACGGCACCATCGAGTGCGAGGTGAAGCTCACGGGCATCATCCAGACCGCGTCGCTGCCGCCGGGTGAGTACTCGCCCTACCTCGGACGCGTCGCGCCTGAACTTGCAGGCCAGCACCATCAGCACCTGTTTTGCGTGCGGCTCGACCCGGCGGTTGATGGGCCGCTCAACTCTGTCGGCGAAATTGACGCGCGCCCGGTTCCTATGGGGCCGGAGAATCCGCACGGCAATGCGATCAAGAAGGTCACCACGCCCATCGAGCGCGAGTCGCAGGGGCGTCGCTCAACCGATCCGGCCAGCGCACGAACCTGGCTGATCTCCAACGAGGGTTCGCTCAACGACTTTGGCGACCCGGTGGGCTACAAACTGGTTCCGGCGGTCGGGGCGATGATGCTCGCCGACGACGACTCGGCCGTGGCCCAGCGCGCCACCTTTGCCAAGTCGGCGCTGTGGCTCACGCGGTACGACCCCGAGGAGCGCTTCCCCGCCGGCCAGTTCCCCAACCTGCACACCGGGGGCGATGGCCTGCCGCGCTGGATCGAGGCCGACCGCTCGGTGTCGAACGCGCCGGTGGTGCTCTGGCACTCGTTCGGCACCACGCACTTCACCCGACCGGAGGACTGGCCCGTCATGCCGGTCGAGCGCGTGGGCTTCGCACTCAAGCCGTTCGGATTCTTCCGCCGCATGCCTGCCCTGGATGTGCCTCCGTCGAAGTCGTGCGGCTAGATGGCCCTCGACGGCGCGTCTGACGCCGAGATCATCGAGTGGTTTGAAGGAATTCTCGCGGCGGCCCGCGACCGGTACCCCTGCCCGACCTGGGCCGAGGTCTACGGCGAGCACCTCGACCACGTCATCGACTTCTGGGGCGAGCGTGACCAGCCCCTCGTGGTGATATCGATCCACGGTGGCTACTTCGCGGCTCACTACGACCGCGGCGTCAACGAGCCGGTGTGCCGCGCGATGGCGTCGATGGGGGCGCTCGTGGCAAATGTCGAGTACTCGCGGGCTGGAGGCTGCACCGACCCCATGGACTCGGTGCGCGACGTGCGGGCGGCGGTTGCGCACGTGGTGAACTCCGTGCGGCCGGGAACCCGAGTGGTGGTGACCGGCCACAGCGCGGGCGGCTACCTCGCACTGGCTGCCTCGACCGTGCTGGGAATCGACGCCGTGGTGGCGCTAGCACCGGTGACCGACCTGTGGGAGTGCTCGGTGGGCGGTTGGGACGACGAGGAAATCGCCCGCTGGATCGGAGTGCTGCCCCACGAATCCCCCGACCAGTGGCATCGGATGCGTCTTGAGAACGTCGGAATGGGCGACGTTCCGTGCGTTGTCATCCACGGAGCCACTGATGGGGTGGTTCCCCTGTCGCAGAGTGAAGTGTTTGTGGCCGCTCGTGGCCCGGAGACACGTCTGGTGGCGCTGCCGGGGGTCGGGCACTACGAGTTCCTCGATGCCGACTCGGCCGCGACGGCTGCACTTCTGGCCGAGCTCGGGCTCCCGGGCTGAGCGACCTGAACATTCGAGTACAACGCCCGGCCGATGATGAGGTTGTTGGCATCGTCGAGGCTCTGGAGTGGCAGAGCACCCACTGCCGCGACGTGGGGTCGCCGCTGGCCGCTGGCATCCTGACCGCGGTTGCGAATGATGTCGTCTCTGGCGGCGACCTTGCGGGCATGCTGCCGCGGGGTGCGCGCTTCGGCGACCTATCCGGATTGCGCGTGATGTCGGTGGTGCATCGACTGGCGATCGAGCGGGTGGCTCCGCTCGTTGCCCTGCACCTGCCGACCCTGGGTGGCACGCCACCGGTGGGGGAGGCGGCGATGCTCGCGTGGCAGACCGCGGTGGTGGAGGCGCTGGCCTCGCATCCCGACGCACTGGCAGAGGGGCTTGCCCGGGCGCCTCAGACCAATGAGACAGGGCGGGCAGCGCTACTGCGGCTCGCTCTCAGCTCGATTCACGCTGGATCCCCCGTGCGTCTGATGGAGATCGGCGCCGCGGCGGGGCTCAACCTGCGCGCCGACCACCTTCCGGGCGATCCCGTGCTTGAGGAAGCTCCACTGCCGCGGGTGGTCGAGCGGGTGGGCTGTGATCTCGAGCCGATTGATATCACCACGCAGGAGGGACGCACGCGACTCAGCTCGTACGTGTGGGTTGATGACGTCGAGCGTTTCGCTCGACTGGGCGCCGCGCTCGAGGTGGCGGCCCGCGTGCCAGCCACGGTGGTGCGCCAGGATGCCGCCGACTTCACCGAAGGGCTCACTTTGGTTGACGGAACCACCACCGTGCTGTGGCACAGCGCGATGTGGGCGTACCTCGCCCCTGACACGCGGCGCAGCATTCTGGCCCAGTCGGCCCGGCTCGGCTCGGAGGCCACCGAGAGCGCCCGGTTCGCGCACGTGTCGTGGGAGTGGCCTGGTGCGGGCGCCGACGACGCCGGCACTCACGAACTGGTGGTGCGCGAGTGGGGCGGTGGTGCCGACGGGCGGCCCAGCCGGCTGACTGCTGCCCCACACATCACCAATGCTGACGGACTCATCGCTCACCGGGTCGTGGGCGATGAGTCCGTCAGCAATCGGG
>WLOZ01000384.1 GCA_009699025.1 Actinomycetota bacterium | reverse complement strand
TGAGTTGCTCCTCGTGCGAGATGTGCAGCCAGAACTTCATCAGCACCATCCCCTCGGCCGCGAGGCTGCGCTCGAAATCATTGATCTCGTCGTAGGCGCGGGTCCACTGCTCGTCGGTGGCGAAGCCCTCGACCCGCTCGACCAGCACACGTCCGTACCAACTGCGGTCGAGAATGGTCATGCCTCCCCAGCCCGGCAGGTGCTGCCAAAACCGGGTGAGGAAGTGATGGCGCTTCTCGTCGTAGGTTGGCGCTGCGAAACTCACCACGCGCACGTGCCGGGGATCGAGAGATGCGACCACCCTCGTGATGGCACCGCCCTTGCCTGCGGCGTCCCAGCCCTCGAACACGAGACAGAGCGGTGGGCCGAGCCGTCCGCCACCGTCGAAGATGCCGCCTGCCACCAGCCGAAGGTAGAGCAGCCGGTCCTGCGCCTCGGCGAGGCGCCTAGCCTCCTCGTCGCGCGAGAGTGACAGCGTGAGGTCGAGAGCGTCGAGTCGTCCCATGGTGCGATTCTGCCCGGTGCTCAGGCGTCAGGGTGCGGCGATGCCCGTGTCGGGGTCGATGATCACAACACGCTCGGTGCGCGGGTCTACGCGGTGCAGGTGTCGTCCTTGAGCTTCCTCGGCCACATCGGTGCGGCGGCCCGAGGCGGTCATGAGGCCGGGCCAGCCGTGGTGGTGGTGCAGCGCGTCAGCCACGTAGACCACCCAGGTGCCCACATGCTGCCGCCGCAACTGCGGGCTCACAAAGATCTGGTCAATGGTTGCCGTGTCTGTCGACCAGTGCAGGGCGGCCACCTGCTGGGCACTGTCTACGGCAATCGAAGCGAACTCGTCATTGGTCAGCACGGTTCCGGGCGGAAGGTCATCGGTGTCGAAGACCACGAGGCTGCAGCCCGGTCGCTCGCCGCCCTCGTCGGGAATCTCCACGGCCCACAGCGGCGGCACACCTTCGACCGCCCACCGCGCCACGCTGACTCGGCGACGCAGTTGAGCGTCAACCCCCACGCGCCAGAGCACCCGGTCTTCGGGGTAGGCCGAGTCATCGACACCCGGACCGATGGTTGTTCCGTCGGGGTAGTCGTTGGTGAGGTAGCAACGCACCGACCACAGTCCGTCGCCCAACGTGCCCATTGGACCCACCCGCAGGTACCAACCGGTTCCGAACTCCCCTGACCCCTCGGACGGGCCGTGGGTCATCTGGTTCGGAACAGCGCGGAGATGCCCCCGGTGGTCACGGTGAAGCAGCGATTCTTGCCCTCGGGCACGAACCAGACGGCCTCAAAGTGCTTCTCGCGAGCATCGAACGTCACTGACGTGAACACGCCGTAGACGACGTCGGCCAGCGGAGTTAGGTCGTCGCACGACACCTCTGTGCTGCTCGACCACGGAATCGAGGGGTCGTCGATCACGCACTCGTTGGTGCTGTCCTCCACCCGGAACTCGAGTTCCTTTTCCGCGCCCGCCTTGACATTGTTGACCCGGCCGTCGGACTTCACGCCGTCAAAGAATCCGACGGTCACCTTGGTGCCGTAGAACTGTGGGCTCGCCAGAGTATCCGTGGCTGGGGCGCAGATCGGCAGCTTGGTCTTCTCGCTGGGCGCCTTGGGCTTCGCGTCGGCGGGAGCAGCGTCGGCTGCCGAGGCGGCGATAGGCACGAGGCCAACGGCTGCCGCCGAGGCGATCGCGGCTGAGCGAACGAGGCGGGGGCGGGGAGAGTTCATGGCTCATTCCTAGCACACACCAGCGGCCCACCCCAGACGCTCAGGCCGTGGGGCGGCCGGTCTGAGGGTCGACCATCAGGCCGATCTCAGTGCGCGCTGGCATTCTCTCGGGGTGCCGGGCGGCCAGGTTCTCGCCCAGATCGGTGCGGCGGGGGCCACCGTGCAGCGAGCCCGCCCAGCCGTGGTGCTGATGCATCGCTGCGGCCGCGTAGAGCAACATGCGTGCCACATGGCTGCCACGGCGCTCGGGCGCCACGTACACCTGGTCGACTAGACCGTCGTCGGTGAACCACCGCACGGCGCCCACCTGCTCGTCGCTGGCCACAGGCAGCACGAGAAACTCGGCGTTGCGCACCACCGTGCCGGCGGGTAGGTGATCGGTGTCGTAGGCCGCCAGGGTGAAGGTCGCGCGGCCCTCCTTCTCCCCCGGCACGCGCACGTACCAGAGGTCGGGTGCGCCGGCGACTGCCCAGGGGCTCACAGTGACTACCGTGCGACCCTTGTGGTCAAGCTCAGCGAGCCAGTGGCTGCGGTCGATCGGAAGGGTTGCGTCGTCGACGGCTGGCCCGATGATGGCGCCGTCGGGGTGGTCATCGGTGATGAACCCCCGAACGCGCCAACGCCCCCCAGGAAGGGGGGCGAGGCGGGCGTACCAGATCGATCCCCACTGCCCCGATTCCGGGAAAACGGGGTCCGGCGCGGAGGACTGCGGGGTCACTTCGTCGTGAAGCGCGCCGCGATATATGGCGAGACGTCCTCTTCCCCATCATTGAGGGTCAGTGTGAAAACCTGATAGCAACGGCCCTTGCCGACCGGTACCTCCCAGATGGACTGGTGATGCCGCTCCCTATCCTCGAACACCGCCGATGGATACGAGAAGTCGATCGCTTCCTTGGTGGAGCAGTTGATCTCAGAGACCACGGTCAGGAATAGCTCCTCGGGAATGACGCAGTTGTTCGTGGAGTCGATCAGCGAGAACTCCAACTCGACTGACGTCCCGGCCTTGACCTTGTTGAAGGGCACGTTGAGTTCGGGTATCTCTGCCGTGATATCCATCGTGCCGGCCACCGTCTTGATCCCGTGGTAGTAGCCGACCAGCGCCTTCTCACCACCGAGGTAGGGCGCACACACCTCGAGCTTCATGTCCTTCTCCTTGGGTGTCACCCAGGTACCAGACCGCGATTCCTTTCCCTTCGCCGCCAGAGGCGCAGCGTCAGCGGCCGACACAGCAGAGAGGGAGCCCAGGAGGGTGAGGGCCGAGGCCCCGGCGCAGAAGCGGGTGGCGGCATTCCGGCGTGAGGTCATGAGCGTTTTTATCACGGATTCGGCGCGAGGCGCAGCGTCAGCGGCCGACAGCCTGATCGGGAAGCATGCTCGCGCGCGGGTGCCTTGGGTGCACTTAGCGCGATAGGTAAGGGCTTGGGTGCCCCCGATGCGATTAGGGGCGCGCGTGGTGGAGGGAGCGCGCGAGGGTTGAGCGGAGGAGTTGGCCCACCGCGTCGGCCTCAATCAGGAAGCCGTCGTGGCCGTAGGGCGAGCCGATAATCGTCGCGGGCTCGGCGGTGGGAATCAGTGCCGCCATCTCATGCTGCAGACGCACCGGGTAGAGCCGGTCGGAGTCAATACCGCC
>WLOZ01000383.1 GCA_009699025.1 Actinomycetota bacterium | reverse complement strand
GTGACCTCCGCACGAGACTTCATCGACAACTCGATTTCCATACCCAACAATGCTCACCGTTACGCGGGCATTCCTACGTGAAGCACGGAAGCATTTCGCGGGCACTTTTCGTGAGTCTCGTCGCGGGGTTGTCACGGCATACAGGGGGCTGTACAGTGCGGGGATGACCACAATCACGATTCGCACCCTGTCATTGTCGGCCTTGGTCGTGGGCGCACTCGGAGCCGGCCTCATCGCCGCTCCGGTCGCGAACGCCTATCCCCCAGGCACGTTTCTCGACGTTGCGGCGTCCCCCTCCACTGTGAAGCAGGACACGTATTTTACTCTCTACGCCACACACGCCAAGCCTGGCTGCTACGTGACCTTCACCGCGAACACTCGCTACTTCCATGGCGGTCGCAAAAAGGCGGATAGAAATGGCAACGCGTCGATTAGGGCGGAGTTCGAAAAGTATGGCTCGTTCACGGTCCGTGCGACCACGACGTCGGGTAGCTGTGGGGGAGAAAGTGACACGACCCCCGTCACGGTCACCAAGGCCCCCAGGCACCGCCATTAACCTGTCGCGTCTGTCAGTTGTGTTGCTCACAGCGTGAGTGACACAGCGACCCTGTAGCGTTCGGCCCCCCTGTGGGGGGGTGAAGGATTCGTCCTCTCACTCCATCCCAGGGGGTTTTTACGCTGTCCGGGGGCATTGATCCGAGCCGCCCCCGATTCTGCTACTCGGGCTCAACCCCACAGGTGAGCTCGTAGCCTGCCCTCGCGTCCATGCGGTTGGCCATGGGCGGAGCGGAAATCGTGGGTGTCGATCCCTGCACGGTGTCCTCGCTGAAGTCAAGGACCAGCACGCGGGTCGCCAGTCGGTCGAGGTCGATCTCGACGGTCCATACCGGCCGGTCCCTGTCGATTCCGCCGCCGATCGGCACCGGCGTGCCGTCGAGGGTGGCGTCGTAGAGAAGTGCCCCTACCGGCGCGTACACGGCGAGCAGGATGCGCTCGCCGGCAGCGGGCGCGTCGGGGGAGTCGAACCGCGCGGACACGTACTCTGGCAGGCCCTCAGGGGCTGCATTGGTCATCGCGATGGTGAGTTGGGAATTCTGGCGCGCGAAGCTGGGGCAGCCGCCCGCCAGATACTCGGCGGCCGAGGTGATGAAGGCGTCGATCTTGTTGCCCGCGCCGTTGTTGAGTCCGAGGGCGATGTGGGGGCCGCGATCGACTGACACGGACCCTCCCACGGCAGACGGCTCGAGCCAGGCCTGCTCGGTGGCGTTTGGGCTCCACGCTTTGAGATGGCCGTCGGGCACTGAGGCAAGCAGTGCTGTGCCTAGGGCTGGAGCGTCGAGCGAGCCGGTGGTGAGCGCCACCATGGTCTGCCGAAGAATGCTCAGAAGGGCTGCGTCTTTCGCTGCGTCGTTGGGATGGTCGACGTAGACCTGACGGGTGATGTAGTCGGCCACGGTAGTGGAGGTGAGTTCCGTGCCACCGACAGTGAGGGGGCCGGTGCCGGCGAGCAACGCTGAGACGATGGTGGGGTCAACCGCCACGACTCCGTCGACCGGCGTTCCGCGCTCATTCATCCCCTCGTGCGCGAGGATGCCGGTGTCGGGGAAGTGCGGCGAGAGGTTGATTGACCGCCAGTCGGCGAGGTCCTTACGCCACAGGTCGCGCAGGCCCTGAGACACCACTGAGGTGGTGATGGGCCCGTTCTTCAGGAGATCGTCGTTGCTTCCAGACGAGGTGAGCGCCAGGTGGCCGCGGTCGGCCGTGACCAGCGCGTAGCCTCCGATGAGCCCGCCGGTGGCGCGCGCCTCAGCGGGGTTCTGCAGCAGCACGAGCCAGGTCCGTTTCCCATTGGCCCCCAGCAGCGGCGGGATGTGGGTAGCGAACTCGGCTGCGGAGTCGAGCGACGCCACGATCTCGGGAAGGCGGGCGGTCCACAGCTGCAGGGTAGCGGCGAGGGGGGCCGGCACCGAGGTGGCGTCAATCGAGTTGAGCGTCACCTCGGCATCGCGCGCTGCGTTGGCAGTGTCGTTCAGCGACGGGACTGCATCGGTGAGGAGGCCGAGGTTGACCGACCCGTCGGCCGAACGCAGCCTGCCGTTGGCTACCGCGGTCAGACCAGAGTCAAGAGGGGCAGTGGCTGCGAGCACCGAGTCGAACGACCAGAGCAGCGACTGTGCGGAGGTGACCCAGGAGCCTACGAAGGGCAGGTGACCCGCCACCCACCAGGGGGCTCCTGATGTGAGCTGTGCGGCACGGTGGGCCGACTCACGTGCGGCGGGCAGCGCCTCAGCGACGTCAGCGAAGCTCTGCGTTGCCAGAGCTGACTCGGCGGCGCGGACTGTGTCGTTGACCGCGGTGGCCTCGCGGTAGGCCAGCAGGCCGGTCACCACGAGCCAGAGTGCGCTCAGCGCAACCACGGCGCAGACTCCGGCAACCGACACTCGCACCCAGCGCCTCGGGTTGGCGGCGGGGATGTCAGTACTCATGCCGCCATCGTCACACACCGGGCCTGCCCATCGAATCCGCGCCCCGGTGGCAGCCGTTCGCTGGTGCGAGGGGGAGCCGAGGGGAAGCCAAGGGGAAGCCAAGGGGATCCGGGGCCCCGTCGGTGGGCTAAAGTAGGTGTCTCAGGAGCACGGCCGACCCGCTGATCGAGCTGTCCTTGACGGTGGAGGCGAAGGGGTGCGGCATGGCAGGTGCACCGACTCTGGCCACTCTGCGACGCCCTGGTCATGCCCGTGACGTCGAAGTCTTCGGCGCTGCGGGCCTCCTCGTGGGTGCTGCTCTTGCCCTGTGGCTCGTGCCCCCGCTGGGCGTGGTCGCGGGCGCGGCCCTGGGGGTGGCTTTAGCCCCGTGGGGACGACGCCTAGGGGAAAGAATTCTCATTGTCACTGTGGTCGCGGCGGGATCGGTGGCCATCGTGTTGGCGTTCCTGCAGATCAGCTCGAGCGTTCTGCCGTGGTGGGGCTGGCGCATCGGAGCAACCGCTGTGCTTCTCGCGGAGGCAGCGGCCGTGTGGGCCCGGGGCTCGGATCGTTGGCTCAGCGCACCCCGGGTGTGGCCGGAGGTTGGCCGCGACGACGTCATAGCCCTGGTGACGGGTGTAGCGCTCTTTGCGCTCCTAGGCGTTCCGTACCTTATTTCGTCGTCAGCCCAGGTACTGAGCGGTCTACTCGGGGGCTGGGACCACTCGAGCCACCTGCCCATGTTCGTTCAGACGATGCACGCTCAGGGCTGGAACTCGGCCTCACTGGGCGACGACGTGATGTTCGCGGTCTACCCGATGTTGCACACCGGGCTCTGGTCGGTGGGGGAGTGGGTCGCGGGAGTGTCGCCCCAGGTGGCCGGAACTGATCTCATCCACT
>WLOZ01000382.1 GCA_009699025.1 Actinomycetota bacterium | reverse complement strand
TCATGGGGTCAGTGCTCGACAACGCCGACGGCTCGTTCAACGTGATCCTCGAGCTGGGCTTCTCGGGCGCGATCCGACGCGAGTGGGCGTGGAGGCTGTCGCGCGGCGAGCCCACCGGAAACCTGGCGGCCTTCCGCCACCTGGCCGATCCCGACGCACTCCGCGCGGCCGAGGGCGAGCCCGAGGCCTGATCGGGCAAGATGGTCACCATGACTGACCAGCAGAACGACTCGGCCACCCTGATCCTGCTGCGCCACGGCCAGAGCGAGTGGAACGCGCTCAACCTCTTCACCGGCTGGGTCGACGTGGACCTCACCGAGAAGGGGGTGCTCGAGGCGACGCGGGGAGGGCAGCTGCTTGCCGAGGCCGGACTCCTGCCCGACGTCGTCCACACCTCCTTGCTGAGGCGTGCCATTCGCACCGCGAACCTCGCGCTCGACGCCTGCGACCGGTCGTGGATTCCCGTCGTGCGCAACTGGCGCCTGAACGAGCGCCACTACGGCGCCCTTCAGGGCAAGGACAAGAGGCAGACCCTCGAGACCTACGGCGAGGAGCAGTTCATGCTCTGGCGCCGGTCGTACGACACCCCTCCGCCCCCCATCGATCCCGACGACGAGTGGGCCACCGCCCGCGACCCCCGCTATGCGACGCTGCCCCCCGAAACCCGTCCGGCAACCGAATGCCTTGCCGACGTCGTACGCCGGATGATCCCCTACTGGGAGGACGTCATCGTCGCTGAGCACCTCGCCGCGGGCCGCACCACGATGGTCGTCGCCCACGGCAACTCGCTGCGCGCTCTCGTGAAGCACCTCGACGGCATCTCCGACGACGACATCGCCTCGCTCAACATCCCCACCGGCATCCCCCTCGTGTACCGGCTCGACCACGACATGCGGCCCCTCGTGAAGGGTGGCGAGTACCTCGACCCCGAGGCAGCGGCCAGCGCGGCAGCCGCCGTGGCCAACCAGGGCAAGGCCTGAGCGCCGTGTCCACCGAGCGCCTTGAGCTCAACGACTCGACGCTCCGCGAGTGGCACGCCACGGTGCTGCATGTCGCCGAGGGCCACGACGCCGAGCCTGGCATCGTGCTCGACCGCTCGGCCTTCTACCCCGGCGGCGGGGGGCAGCCCCCCGACCACGGGGTGCTGCTGTGGGGCGGCGTCCAGACCCGCATCGTGGGCGTTCGTCGCGGTGAGGACCTCGTCCTGGTGCCCGCTGACGGAGACCCCGTTCCGCCACCCGGCACCGCAGTGCGGGGTGCGGTCGAGGACGGTCGGCGCACCGCGCTCATGCGCACCCACTCGGGGCTGCACCTTCTGTCCGGCGTGGTGTTCCGTAACTTCGGCGCCTTGGTCACCGGCTCCAACATGGAGCCGCTCGAGGGCCGGCTCGACTTCAACCTCGAGTCTGTCCCCGAGGGCTTCAAGGAGGCGGTGGAGACAGCGTGCGCCACCGAGATCACGGCCGACCGGGCGATCGTCGCCTACGAACTGCCGCGCGAGGAGGCCTTCGCGATTCCCGACATCCTGCGCACCGCCACCAACCTGCTGCCCGCTGACATCGAGATTGTGCGCATCGTCGACATCAATGGACTCGACGTGCAGGCCGATGGCGGCACCCACGTTGCGTCGACACGAGCCATCGGTGCCATGCGCCTGGTGAAGGTCGAGAACAAGGGCAAGGGATTCCGGCGAATCAGGGTTGCACTCGAGCAGTAGTCGCCGCGCGCAGCTAGCGACCGGTGATCGCCTTGACCTTGGGCCGCACGTCGACGAGGTAGAAGACAACGCCCACGGAGGCAAAGAGCCCGAAGAACCCGACCGCGCTGAAGAGCAAGGCCACGACCCCGCACAGGCCGAGGATGAACAGCCAGAACGGCTTGGTCTGGCGATCGATGGCCGGAAAGGCCTGCGCGGGCCGGATCAGCGCGTCAACGAAGCACACGACGGCACCCAGCACAATGGCCCAGCTGAGGGCTTGGACGATGAGCGCAATCAGCGGAGGCATGGCGCCAGCCTAGGCGATGGGACATGAGAGCAGCCCGCCCCATGGTGTGGGACGGGCTGCTGCCTGCGGAGGTCGATCAGACCCCCACGGCCTCACGCACGAGAGTGACTCCGTGGTTCACGGTGGACACGACCTCTGAGCCGCGCTTGGCCGCAGCCGCCGCGAGGTCGGTGACGAACTCAGTGGCCAGGCCGGGCAGCGCGCTGACGTCAGCGACTGCCTTGTGCACGTCGAAGGCCGGCATCTCGAACGTCGGGAGGTCGAGGGTGCGCAGGTCGAGCGATCGCAGGTCGAGCCGTCCGAGGTCCTCGACCAGCGAGGCCAGGAACGACGGGGCCGCAGCCGCCGCCGCAGTGACAGCCGCAGGGGTGATGGTCGGGCGGATTCCGGCGACTCGACGAGCGGCCGACGGCTGGGCGCTGACCTTGGCGGTGGGCTGAGCGGTGGTCTTCTTCGCGGTGGTCCTCTTCGCCGTGGTCTTCTTCGCGGTGGTCTTCTTCGCGGTGGTCTTCTTCGCGGTGGTCTTCGGGGTGGTGGTCATGGTGGTTCCTCTCAGGATGTCGCGGGCCGATCGGCTCGCTTGGTGGTGGAACGCTTGCTGGCCACCGGGGTCTCCGGTTCGGCCCGCTCGCGCGTTGCGGCATTCTCGGACATGAACGCGGTGTAGATCTCGAGCAGCACGCCGCGCTGCCGCTCGGTGAGTGTCGGGTCGGTGGCCAGGGCCGCCGTGACCGACGGCGCAGGCTCGCGATCCTCACGCTCCTCGAGGAAGCCCGCCTGCACGTAGAGCGTCTCGGCCGAGATTCGCAGGGCCTTGGCGATTTGGCCCAGAATCTCGGCACTCGGGTTGCGCAGGCCCCTCTCGATCTGAGAGAGGTAGGGGTTCGACACCCCACTGGCCTGGGCCAGCTGCCTGAGCGACACCTCGGCCGCCTCACGCTGCTCGCGAATGAAGGAGCCCAAGGAGGTGACGTCCAGTCGTGCGCTCATGGATCCAGTATGACCCAGAGTGCTTGCAATTGCAAACGCACTGCTTGCTCAAGTAAGCGGCTCAGCGCTCAGTCGGTGTCGGCAGCCGTACCGCTCTGTGCCCGTGCGAGCACATCGTCGACCGACGCCAGACCCTCGCGATAGCGACGGGTGAGCTCGGCGCCGAGCGCGTCGGCCACCTGCTGCACCTCGCGGCGAACCTCCGACACCTCGGCCTCGTTGGCGCAGAGGTCGATGACCGACTGGGCGAGTTCGTCGTCGGTGCGATGGGTGACATCACTCACGACAGCATCCGCGATCGCCTGCTCGACTCGCCTGCGGTGCTCATCGACCCGGCTGGGCTGAGCGGTGACGTGGCGTCCAGACGTGCGC
>WLOZ01000381.1 GCA_009699025.1 Actinomycetota bacterium | reverse complement strand
TAATCTGCTCGTCGGTCACCTTCGGGCGGCTGGTCATCCCGCGTAGCTCAATTGGCAGAGCTCCCGACTGTTAATCGGGCGGTTATTGGTTCGAGTCCAATCGCGGGAGCAAAGAAGTTCTGCAGGGCAAGGAAGTTGACCCGCGCCCACGACGGCGTCGAGCAACTCACCCGGCCATCGCGAGCTGCTCAACCGCGATGCGCTGCTGGGGCTGGACGAGTGGGCAGCCGGCCGCTCTAGCCCCCCGCCTGCTGCGAAAGTGCGATTAGAGAATCGGCGGCGCTGAAGGGGCTGGCAGAGGTGGCGCCGCGGCTGCAGTGGGTGCTGTCGGGCCTGCAGGCGCGGGCCCGGCCGGGAGAGTCGCGCCGATCACGACGATGGCGAGCACCGCCAGCATGAGCAGTAGGGCAGGCCGCCGATCGATGGGGGCGGCCGCCAACTGGCTGACCGCGCTTGTCTGGGCGGCAGACGCCTGGGACACGGCCTCGGCGACCGCTGCCAAGCCGTCCTGGGTCTTGGCCACGCTGGCGTTCTGCTCGTCGAGTTGCGCGCCAATGACGGCGAGCAGGTCGCGGGCCGTCCACCCGTTCACGACCGTCTGTTGAGGCGCGCCCTCGGCGTTCGAGTTGTTGGCTTCGCCGTTGCTCAGGGCTGTTTGGATGTCGGAGGCGTAGCTACTCGCGTTGATTGGCGGAACGGTGACGGACACCTTGGCTACAGAAATCGTGGGTGGAGCAGGAGCCATGAGCAACGTGATGGCTACCGCTGCGACGCCGATGATTGAGAGCAGCACGACTCTAAGAGTTCGCATGAATTCCCCCGAATTGGGGTGACGTCCCCGGTGGTGGTGGGTTTTCGGCCTTGAGCGTGGCGTTGTCCACGACGTAGAAGGCCATCGTGCAAAGGTCAGTGAGAAGGCTCTAATCAACTCACGAGAGGACTTTGCACGATGGCTATGGACCAGTCTGCCCTGTTGGAACTGCTGGAGGCGCTCAAGGCCGCCGGCGTGGATGAGCGCGTGCGGATCGCCGCTCAGAGCATGTATCAGGCGTTGATCGACGCGGAGGCTGAGGGCGTGATCGGCGCGGGCTTCTGGGAGCGCACGGAGGGCCGCAGAGCGGTCCGGAACGGGTCCCGGGCCCGGTTGCTGTCCACGACGGCCGGTGACTTGGAGCTGCGGATCCCGAAGCTGCGGTCGGGGTCGTTCTTCCCGAGCTTGTTGGAGCGGCGCCGGCGGATCGATCAGGCGCTGTTCGCGGTGATCATGGAGGCCTACCTGCACGGGGTCTCGACGCGGAAGGTCGACGACCTGGTCAAGGCACTCGGCGCTGATACCGGGATCTCCAAGTCAGAGGTGTCGCGGATCTGTAAGGACCTCGATGAGGAGGTTGGGGCGTTCCGGGACCGGTCGCTGGCGGGGACGACGTATCCGTACGTGTTCCTCGACGCCACCTACTGCAAGGCTCGCGTGAACCACCGGGTCGTCTCGCAGGCCATTGTCGTGGCGATCGGTGTGACCGCCGACGGACGGCGGGAAGTCCTGGGGATGGATGTCGGGGACAGTGAGGACGGCGCGTTCTGGACCGCGTTCCTGCGCTCCTTGAAGGCCCGCGGGCTGGGCGGTGTCCAACTGGTCATCTCCGATGCCCACTCGGGGCTGAAGCAAGCAATCGCAGGGGTTCTGATCGGTACCAGTTGGCAGCGCTGCCGCGTGCACTTCATGCGCAACGTTCTCGCGGTGGTCCCGAAGGGCAACGCGGAGATGGTTGCCGCGGCGATCCGCACGATCTTCGCCCAGCCAGACGCCGAGCACGTCGCCGAACAGTTCGAGGTCATCGCCACCATGCTCGGCCGGCAGCTTCCCAAGGTCGAGGCGATGCTCCGCGAGGCGAAGGACGACCTGCTGGCGTTCACCGGTTTCCCGCAGGCCCACTGGCGCCAGATCTGGTCCACCAACCCGCTCGAGCGGGTCAACAAGGAGATCAAACGCCGAACCGACGTCGTCGGCGTGTTCCCCAACCCCGAAGCCCTGCTGCGCCTGGCGGGAGCGGTCCTGGTCGAGCAGCACGATGAATGGGCAGCCGCGGACCGCCGCTACTTCTCCGAGCAATCCATGACCCTCGTCACGACCAGCAGCACCGAAAACGAGGGGCAGGTGAAGACACCAGAACTCATGTCGGCATGATCAGAGAACTGACCTGAGCGCGAAGAGCGAAAAGCCACCACTCAGAGGGACGTCACCTCGGCCCATGGCGCGGACGGTCGGCCCCCCGGCCAGAACCCAATCGATCACCATCCCGCATGGGCACCGCGGCTGCTACGCGACACGCCGAGACGCCCGAACCAATCTGTGGAGAACAGTTGATCGCGACCCCCCCGACGGACTATCGTCAGCCCTTCCGGCTCATCCTCGCTATCGGGTCACCTTGGCCGCCGGCAGCGCGGGTGACTTCCCTCCGGTGCACGCGTGTTCTTCCACAGCCTGTGGAAAACCCTGTGGAGACTTGCCCGTACGGCCGAGAATCAACGTCAGCGCACAGCACGTATGAGCATCCGGGGGCCTCTGCGTCCGCGAGCAGCGAGTCATCACAACCCAGTGCTGCTCACACCGGATCAGAGGGAAGGCGAAGCATGTCCGACACGATCATCGACCTCTCCGAGCTGTGGGCCCGCGCACTCGACGAGATGGACGGCGCCGCGATGACCTCTCAGCAGCGCGCCTTCGTGAATCTCACCCGCCCGCTCGGACTCGTGGGCGACACCGCGCTCTTGGCGGCACCCAACGACTTCACCAAGGACGTGCTGGAGACCCGGCTGCGGCCCGTGGTGGTGGCCGCCCTGTCGAAGACCCTCGGGCGCGAGGTTCGCATCGCCGTCACCGTTGACCCCTCCATCGCCCCCAACCTCGACGAGGACGCCACCGACGAGCTCGCCGACGCCACCTACGCCGAGCCTGCCTTCGACCCCGCCGAGCCAGGAGCCTTCGCCGGCCAGGCCCTCAGCCCCGACTTCACCCGGCCGGGCACCGGGTCCCCCGACACCCGTTCCGACGAGGGCAGCCGCCTCAACCCCAAGTACGTCTTCGACACCTTCGTGATCGGCAGCAGCAACCGGTTCGCCCATGCTGCCGCCGTCGCGGTCGCCGAGCAGCCGGCCAAGGCCTACAACCCCCTGTTCATCTACGGCGAGTCCGGGCTCGGAAAGACTCACCTCCTCCACGCGATCGGTCACTACACGCGCAGCCTCTATGCCGGTGCCCGAGTTCGCTACGTCAGCTCCGAGGAGTTCACCAACGAGTTCATCAACTCGATCCGCGACGACAAGGCGGCAGCCTTCCAGCGCCGCTACCGCGACGTCGACGTGCTGCTCGTCGACGAC
>WLOZ01000380.1 GCA_009699025.1 Actinomycetota bacterium | reverse complement strand
GTGGATTCGCCGTGGAAGTCGACCTCGTCGAGGTGCTGGGTGCCGACGCCTACGTGTACGGGGGGATGAGCCGCGACGATGGAACGCGTGCTGAGGTCACCGTTCGAACCGATGGGCGTACTCCACCACGTCGAGGAGAGACTGTGTTCGTGTCGATTGATGCGACGCAAACCCACGCGTTCGATGCCGGCACTGGAGTTCGACTCGGCGACTGACAACGCGGTGGCTGTGCGTTCGCGGTCAGTCGTCGGTCTCGGCAACCACCTCACCTGCGGCCCCTCGAAACCAGACACCGAGCGGGCCGCCCAGCATTTCCCCGGTTCGGGCTATCCTCAAGCTGTGGTCACGGAGGAGCAGGCGCAGACGCTGCTGCAGATTCTCGATCTCGTGCGCACGGGATCAGCAGTAACCCGACCGGATCTTGTTCGAACCAGTGAGCTGGGGCGAGCTGTCATCGCCCAGCGGCTCGAGCAGTTGATCGCCCTCGACCTCGTCGTCGAAGGTGACGTACTCGCGGTTCCGCGGGGGAGATCGCCTCGGGGCCTTCAATTCAACAAGACGCGCGGGTACATTCTCGCCGCGGATATCGGGGCACAGGGCATGTTCGTTGGCCTCTCCGACCTTGCGGGCGGCATCCTCGAACGGGTCTACCTGCCACACGATGTGGGTTCGGGCCCCGACGAGACACTCACAGTGGTGATCGCTGAGTTCGATGCGATCCTTCAGAAGCGTGAGGATTTCAACGTCCAACTGTGGGGGATTGGCATTGGTATCCCCGGACCGGTCGAGTTCGCCACGGGCCGAGCCGTCAGCCCGCCCATCATGCCCGGGTGGAATGAGTTCGACATCCGACGCGTGCTTCAGGATCGCTACGGAGTTCCCGTCTGGATCGATAACGACGTCAACGTGATGGCTCTGGGCGAGTTGCGAGCCGGTGCCGCCGTGGGTCATCGCGATGTCGTCGTCGTGAAGTTGAGCACCGGTATTGGAGCGGGACTTATCTCCAACGGAGTCCTGCACCGTGGTGCTCAAGGAGCGGCGGGCGATATCGGCCATGTCAACGTTGGCGACGATTCCACGACCCTGTGCCGATGTGGTAACACCGGTTGCCTGGAAGCCCTCGCTGGCGGCTGGGCTCTTTCACAACGTGGCGCCGAGTTGGCCGCCAGTGGCGAGAGCCCCTTCCTCACCCAGCGTGCGCAGCATCATCCGCTGGCCGCCGCAGACATCGTCGCTGGGGCTGCAAGCGGCGATCGGGTCAGTGTTGTGCTGATGCGCGAGTCCGCACGCCTCGTTGGTGACACATTGGCTCGCATCGTGAACTTCTACAACCCGTCACTCATCCTGCTCGGTGGTCGCCTCATGTTGGCTGGAGACGCCTATCTTGCGACGGTTCGCAACATTGTCTACTCAAGATCGCTGCCCCTCGCCACCCGCGAGTTGGTTATCGCCAAAGTGGCCCTCGGCGAGCGCGCCGCCTTGCACGGTGCGGTAGCGCTCGCCATTGATGAGATCTTCCAGCCGTCCTACTTCGCTACCTGGGCCGAGGGCACTCAGGTCCCTTCGGTGATTTAATCCGTCGCCGACCGCTGCGACTCAACGCATGCTGAGTCGGTAGGCGGCGATCGGTTCAGCCAAGAGTGGCAGGACTGCCTCGAGCATCGACTGGACTCCAGGCCCTGCGATGTGGATGTCGAGGCTGGCGTCGTCGCGCCACTCTTCCCAGAACACGAAGTGATCGTCATCGGCGCTGTCACGGAAGTACCGATAGAACACGTAGCCGTCCTCTGAGGCAGTGGGCTCCACGAGCGGAGCCAGGTGTGCCTCCACTTCGGCACCTCGACCGGGTAGACAGTGAAAGTGTGCAACGGTAAATAGGCTCATACGGGGCTCGCAATCTCGGAGTGGCCGTGCGGTGAACTTCGAGGAGACCAGAGGGCAAACCGGGTGCGCGAGAAGAGTTCGTCGACGACCATCACGGCCGCACCGACCAGCCCACCGGCAGACCCCAACTCGCGGCGAGCAATCACCAAGTTTCTTGTGGCGAGGGGCAATGAGCGGCCGTACACGGTTTCGCGCACCGTCGAGAGGACGACATCGTTGCCTTGGGCCAGCCGTCCTCCGAGTACCAGCAGCCCGGGGTTGTAGAAGTTGACCAAGGTAGCCAGGGTTTCGCCAACCATGCGTCCGCATTGCATCAGCAGATCGACCGCAACGGCGTCACCGCCCTGTGCAGCAGTACTGAGGTCATCGACGCCGATGGAAACACCGTCGGCCATGAGGCGCCCCAGAATGGTGGAGTTCTCGACGGTCGCTCGTTCTCTGGCCAATCGAACGAGTGCAGCGCCACCAACGACTGCCTCGAGACACCCGGTGTTTCCACATCGGCACGTGGCATCGTCGTCCTGCGCCACCGCGATGTGGCCGATGTCTCCCGCGGCTCCGTTCGCTCCACGATGAAGCACCGAGCGGGAAATCACTCCCGAACCTATACCGACGCTCATCTTCACAAAGATCATTTCGTCGACGTTGCGTCCGATACCGATTCGAGATTCACCGAGTGCTTCGAGGTTCACTTCGTTATCGATCCACACGGGGATGTCGAACGCGGCGGCGAGCCGCTCGCGCAGCGGAAAGTCGTCCCACCCCGGCATGATCGGTGGTGAGATCGGCCGGCCGGTCGCAAACTCGACGGGCCCGGGCACTCCGAGTCCAGCCCCCCACAACTGCTCGCGCTTGATTCCGGATTCGTGGAGAAGGCGAGACCACGTCGCCTCCAACTGGTCAAGGACAGGCGTGGGGCCTTGTGCGACGTCAGCCTGAACCTCATCGGTGATAATCAGGGCTCCGGAAAGGTCGGCGATACCGGTAGCCAGGGTGGTGGCACCGAGTTCGGCCACCAGCACATAGCCCGCGTCGCGGCGGAAGGCCAGCTCCCGAGGAGCGCGCCCGCCAGATGAGGGGCGTATCACGGCTTCATCGACCAGGCCCAGTTCCAGCAGAACGCCCACTCTCTGCGTCACCACACCACGGCGCAAGCCCAGATCCAACCCCAGATCGGCCCGGGTTGTCGGACCGGCTTCGCGGATTCGTTGCAACACGGCAAGTACGTCGGGTGTGGGGGTCGCGTCAGCCAGCATGAAGTGATTTTAGATGAGATTGACTGACTTTTTTCCGAAAAGGCCTGTCTTTTTGTCTCGAAGAGACATTAGAGTGGCGGACATCGATTCGAGCGAAGGAGACGGACCATGAAGTTGGGCTTGCTGACGGCCTGCCTCCCCGACAGGAGTCTTGACCACATCATTGAGTGGGCGGCGGCGGCCGGTTACCAAGCCCTTGAGGTGGCAGCCTGGCCGGCACTGGGCGATCGTCCCTTCACC
>WLOZ01000038.1 GCA_009699025.1 Actinomycetota bacterium | reverse complement strand
CGCAGTTCCTCGCCGCTGATGTTCTCCCGCGCACGCGAGTCGCGGATTCCCATCAGTCGCATCACCGCGTTGGTCGACACCGATAGCAGCCAGATGATTGGGCGGAAGAGTGAGCTGATCAGGTCGATCGGGGCGGCCACCGCGAGCGACATGCCGTCGACGTTGCGCAGGGCGAGACGCTTGGGCACCAATTCACCGACCACCAGGGTGAAGTAGGCGATGAGCAGCGTGATCGCAAAGAACGCCACCGTGCCAGCCGTCAACTCCGACAGGCCCGCCGACGTGAGCCACGGAACGATCGACGGCGCGATCTCGGCAGCCCCATACGCCGCCGAGAGGAAGGTTGCCATCGTGATTCCCACCTGCACCGCGGCAAGCCAGCGGTTCGGCTGGGCAACGAGGTCGAGCAGTCGACGGCCACGCTTGCCCCGGTCGGCCAGACGCTGGGCCTGACTCTCGCGCAGTGCCACTAATGCGGTTTCAGCCGCCACAAAGAAGGCGCTGAAGAACGTGAAGACCACGATGACTGCGAGGCTCTTCCAGAGGTCCACCGCGATCAGCCCCCAGACACAGGTGTGAGGACGACGTGAGACGGTAAGAGCACCGTCTCAGGCTACCGTGGCGGCTCGAAGCGCGTGGTGAGCGGAGCATGGTCGCTCCAGCGCTCGGCATACGTGGGGGCCTTGCCTACGACGGCCGACGACGCGAAGGCCGCGAGGGCGGGCGAGGCGAGGGTGTAATCGATGCGCCACCCGCCGTCGGTGTCGAAGCCCCTGCCGCGCCACGACCACCAGGTGTACGGCCCGGGACCCGGACCGCCGAGCGCGCGGCCAAGGTCGACCAGGCCCATCGCCGCCCAGCGGTCGAGGTGCACACGCTCCTCGGGTAGGAAGCCCGAGTTGGTGCGGTTGCCCTTCCAGTTCTTGATGTCGACCTCGTGGTGGGCAATGTTGAGGTCGCCCGAGATCAGCACGTGCGAGCCGCGGCGCTTCGCCCGGCGCAGCAGCGCTGCGATTCGCGAATCCATCTCGACCAGGAAGCCCTGCTTCTCAACCTGCTTGGGCGATCCGACCTCACCGGAGTGCACGTACACCGAGACGACAGTGACCACCCCGAAGGGACTCGGCACATCAACCTCAACCCATCGGCCCTGCTCGTCGAAGTCAGCGTGACCGAGGCCGATGCGCACCGCCGACTGCGCTTCGCGAGACAGCACGGCCACACCGGAGCGGCCGAGAGTTGCAGCTGGGCTGTGCGACAGATTCAGTGACTCGAGCCCCGAGTCAGCAATGGCCTCGTGCAGCTGCTCGTGGGTCGCACGCACCTCCTGCAGGCAGATGACGTCGGCGCCCGACGCTGCAAGCCACCCGACTCCCCCGCGGCGCTCAGCGGCCCGGATGCCATTGACGTTCGCCGTAACGACAGACCAGGTCCGACCACTCATGGCGCGACCGGTCAGGCGAGCGCGCGCTGGAGGTTGGCATCAATCGCCGCGAGGAAGTTTTCGGTGGTGAGCCAGGCCTGCTCGGGACCCACGAGAAGCGCGAGGTCCTTGGTCATGGCACCACTCTCGACAGTCTCGATGCACACGCGCTCGAGCGTGTCGGCGAACGCAGTGACCGCCGGGGTTCCGTCGAGCGCGCCGCGGTGAGCGAGCCCGCGGGTCCAGGCGAAGATCGAGGCGATCGGGTTGGTCGAGGTGGGCTTGCCCTGCTGGTGCTGGCGGAAGTGACGCGTCACCGTGCCGTGGGCGGCCTCAGCCTCGACGGTGCGGCCGTCGGGCGTCATGAGCACGCTGGTCATGAGGCCGAGCGACCCGTAGCCCTGCGCGATGGTGTCGCTCTGCACGTCGCCGTCGTAGTTCTTACAGGCCCACACGTAGCCGCCCTCCCACTTGAGGGAGGCCGCCACCATGTCGTCGATGAGTCGGTGCTCGTAGGTGATACCCGCCGCGGTGAACTCGTCCTTGAACTCGTCGTCGAACACCTCGGCGAAGATGTCCTTGAAGCGGCCATCGTAGGCCTTCAGGATCGTGTTCTTGGTCGACAGGTACACGGGGTAGTTGCGGTTGAGTCCGTAGCGCAGCGACGCCCGGGCAAAGTCACGAATTGACTCGTCGAGGTTGTACATACCCATGGCCACCCCGCCGGCGGGGAAGTCGTAGACGTTGAACTCCATCGGCTCTGAGCCGTCGGTGGGGGTGAAGGTCATGGTGAGAGTTCCGGCGCTGGGCACCACGAAATCGGTGGCCTTGTACTGGTCGCCGAACGCGTGCCGGCCGACCACCACGGGCTTGGTCCACCCGGGCACCAGGCGCGGGATGTTGCTGATGATGATCGGCTCGCGGAAGATCACGCCGCCGAGGATGTTGCGGATCGTGCCATTGGGCGACTTCCACATCTTCGTGAGGCCGAACTCCTCAACACGAGCCTCGTCGGGAGTGATGGTCGCGCACTTGACGCCCACACCCACCTTCTGGATCGCGAGGGCGGAGTCGATGGTGACCTGGTCGCCGGTGGCGTCGCGGTGCTCGACCCCGAGGTCGAAGTACTGCAGGTCGATGTCGAGGTAGGGAAGGATCAACTGGTCCTTGATGAAGGCCCAGATGATGCGGGTCATCTCGTCGCCATCAAGCTCGACGACGGGGTTCTCGACCTTGATCTTCGACACTGGTGCTCCTTGAGTTGTGGGGGCGTGCTGAGCGTGAGGTGCGGGGTGGGTCGGGGAGAAGTGGGCTAGATGAGGCCGAGGGCGCGCACCGCGTCACGCTCGTCGACGAGTTCGGCCACCGACGCATCGATGCGCCCGCGCGAGAAGTCGTTGATGTCGAGGCCCTGAACGATCTCCCAGACACCGTTGGCCGACACGCACGGGAACGACGAGATGAGGCCCTCGGGGACCCCGTAGGAGCCGTCGGAGGGCAGCGACACCGACACCCAGTCGCCCTCGGCGGTGCCGCGAACCCAGTCGCGTACGTGGTCGATCGCGGCATTGGCTGCCGACGCCGCCGACGATAGGCCGCGCGCCTCGATAATGGCCGCGCCGCGCTTGGCGACAGTGGGGATGAAGGTTCCCTCGAGCCACTCCTGGTCGCCCACCACCTCGGCAGCGCTGCGGCCGCCGACGCGGGCGTTGAACAGGTCGGGGTACTGGCTGGCCGAGTGGTTACCCCAGATGGTCATGTGAGTGATGTCACCGAGGCTGGCACCGGTCTTGGCGGCCAGTTGGGCGAGGGCACGGTTGTGGTCGAGGCGGGTCATGGCGGTGAACCGCTCGGCCGGCACGTCGGGCGCGTGCGACTGCGCGATGAGGGCGTTGGTGTTGGCGGGGTTACCCACCACCAGCACCCGGATGTCGTCAGCGGCTCCGGCGTTGATCGCCTCGCCCTGAGGCTTGAAGATACCGCCGTTGGCCTCGAGCAGGTCGCCTCGCTCCATGCCGGCCGCACGGGGGCGAGCACCCACGAGCAGCGCGATGTTGGCACCGGCCAGGCCGTCGGTGGGGTTGTCGTGGATATCAATGCCGGCAAGCAGCGGGAAAGCGCAGTCGTCGAGCTCCATGGCGGTGCCCTCGGCGGCCTTCACCGCCTGCGGGATCTCGAGCAGGCGCAGCCGCACAGGCACGTCGGGCCCGAGCAACTGGCCGGACGCAATCCGAAACAGCAGTGCGTAACCGATCTGACCGGCAGCTCCGGTGACAGTGACATTAACGGGGGTGGTGACCATGGGTCCCTCACTTCGCGCGGAGTGGTTGGGGCTGGTGATGCGACGTTCAAGGTGTCTCGACATCAAGACACCCGAAGCCTACCCGACACCACACTGGGTTGATACCGGAGCATCAGGCGTCCGACGGGGTAGGTTCAAGGGGTGACCAGCGCCGCCCGACTGCCGGAACCCGACCAGGTTCCTGACAACGTGCGTCAGCTGCGGCCCGCGGCCCCGCGATTTGCCCAGTGGCCCCTGTCGGTGGTGTCGGCGCTGATGCTGCTGAGCCTGGCCATCGTGGCCAGCGACCACTTCCGTCGGGGCGCCGTGCTGTTCTCCGCCTCGATCGTGCTCGCGTTCTTCCTGCGGCTTCTGCTGTCCGACCACGACGCCGGAATGCTGACGGTGCGCTCTCGACGGGTCGACCTCTCGGTACTCGCGCTTCTTGCCCTTGCGGTGTCGACACTCTCGTTCGTGGTCCCGCCGCCCTCGTAGCACGTGGGCCCGCAGCCAACTGCTGACCGATTCACTCTGTTTGCTGCCCGACTCATCGCTACGAGAGCTCCCAGCGATGAGTCAGGCAGCACTGGCCAGCGACTGGCCAGCGACTGGCCAGTGGTTACCTCGAGCGCTCGGCGGCCTCGACCACGTTGCTGATCAGCATCGCCCGGGTCATGGGGCCCACTCCCCCGGGCATGGGGGCCACGAACCCTGCTACCTCGAATACGTCGGGGTGCACATCGCCCACGAGTCCGGCGTCGGTGCGCGAGATGCCCACGTCGAGCACCGCAGCGCCGGGCCTGACCATGTCGGCGGTGATGATGCCGGCCACCCCCGCGGCCGCCACGATGATGTCGGCGGCGCGGGTATGCGCGGCGAGATCGCGCGTGCCCGTGTGGCAGAGCGTGACGGTCGAGTTTTCGCTGCGGCGGGTGAGCAGCAGCCCGAGCGGGCGTCCGACAGTGACCCCTCGACCGACCACGCACACCTCGGCGCCATCGAGCGCGACGCCATAGCGACGCAGTAGCTCGACGATGCCGCGCGGCGTGCACGGCAGGGGTGCAGTCGTGCCCAGCACAAGTCGACCGAGGTTGGTGGGATGCAGGCCGTCGGCGTCCTTGTCAGGGTCCATCAGCTCGAGCACGCGGTTGGAGTCGAGGCCCTTCGGAAGCGGCAGCTGCACGATGTAGCCGGTGCACGCCGGATCGGCGTTCAGCTCGGCAACCGCGGCCTCAACGTCGGCCTGGGTGGCGCTGCCGGGCAGGTCGACACGAATCGAGGCAATGCCCACCTCCGCGCAGTCGCGGTGCTTGCCACCGACGTACGACTGGCTGCCGGGGTCATCGCCCACGAGCACGGTGCCGAGGCCCGGCGTGATTCCACGCTCACGGAGCACCGCAACGCGCACGGCGAGCTCTCCCTTGATGTCGCTGGCGGTCTGCTTGCCGTCGAGGGTGATAGCCGTCATGGTCTCGCCTGCTCGCATGACACGGCCAGGTGACCCTTCACAGCTCGAAGCCGATGTACTTCGACTCGAGGAATTCGTGGATGCCGGCGAAGCCGCCCTCGCGACCGATGCCGCTCTGCTTCATGCCGCCGAACGGCGCCGCAGGGTCGGAGATGACACCTCGGTTGATGGCCACCATGCCCGACTCGATCCCCTCGGCCACCTTGAGCGCACGGCCGAGGTTCTCGCTGAACACGTAGCTGATCAGCCCGAACTCGGTGTTGTTGGCGAGCGCGATCGCTTCCTCGTCGGAATCGACCGTGACGATCGGCGCCACGGGGCCAAAGATCTCGTGGTTGAGGATCGTGGCGTCGGTGGCGACACCTCCGAGGACCGTGGCCGGGTAGAACGCCCCTCCACCGTCGGGAACGGCTCCTCCGGTGAGGGCCACCGCACCCTCATCGAGGGCCATGGTGACGAGCTCGGCAACCTTGTCACGCTCCTTGACCGACACCAGCGGACCGAGCTGGCTGCCCGCCGCGAGGCCGGGGCCCATGACCACCGATGCCATCGCGGCCGAGAACGCCTTGCTGAACTCGTCGGCTACCTCGCGCGCCACGATGAATCGGTTGGCCGCGGTGCACGCCGACCCACCGTTGCGCATCTTGGCGATCATGGCGCCAGCCACTGCCTTGTCGACGTCGGCGTCGCTGAGCACCACGAAGGGGGCGTTGCCCCCGAGCTCGAGTGAGGTGCGCACGATGCGATCGGCGCACTCGTGGGCCAGCAGCCTGCCCACCTCGGTGGAGCCAGTGAACGACAGGTTCGTGATGCGCGGGTCGTGCAGCATGGCCGACATTTGCGAGCTCACCGGCACCGGGATGACCACGTTGACGACGCCCTTGGGCAGTCCTGCCCGCTCGAGCACCTCAACGACGGCGAGGGTGGTGAGTGGGGTCTCGGTGGGCGGCTTGATCACCATGGTGCAGCCGGCCGCCAGCGCCGGGCCGATCTTGCGCGTGGCCATCGCGGCCGGGAAGTTCCAGGGCGTGATGAGCAGCGACGGGCCGACCGGCTGGTGGGTGACGAGGATGCGCTTGTCGCCCCCGGGCGCGGTGCGGAAGTCACCGGAGATGCGCACGGCCTCCTCGGAGAACCAGCGGAAGAACTCGGCTGCGTAGGCGACCTCACCCCTCGCGTCGGACAGCACCTTGCCGTTCTCGCGCGTGATGAGCTCAGCGAAGCGGTCAGCCTCGGCGGTCATGATGTCGAACGCGCGTCGGAGGATCTCGCCGCGCACACGCGGAGCTGTCGCAGCCCACGACGCCTTCGCACCCTCGGCGGCGGTGAGCGCGGCTTCGCACTCGACCGGACCTGCGGTGGCGGCCTCGGTGATCACCGAGTTGTCGACGGGGTCGTACACCGGAACGCGGCCAGATCCTGGAATCCACTCGCCATCGATGAAGAGTTCTGCGGCAATGGTCATCGTCTCGTGTCCTTTCGAGGGGTGAGCCCATGCTAGGGGTGGCGTGAAGGTCGCTGGCACTCACCGCCGACCCGGCGCAACTGGTGTCTGTAATACAATCCTAGCCATTCGTCGGTGGCAACCCCTCAACGATCGGACGCTCCGTGAACCTTCCAGATCTGCTCGTCAGCGTGCTGGGCCCGCTACCCACCGATCGATCACCGCTGAACCCCTCCCCAGCCGGCGAGTCTCGCTCACTCATCGGCGGTCGGCTGGTTGCGGGTGGAACGGACATTATTCGCACTCTCAACCCGGCCACCGGCGAACCTCTCGGCGAGGTGCACGACTGCGGCATGGCTGAGGCCCAATTGGCCCTCACTGCAGCGAGAAGCGCCTTCGACACCACGCGCTGGTCGACTGACGTCGACCTGCGCCGACACTGCCTGTCTCAACTCCAGGAGGCCCTGCGTGCAGAGGCCGACGAGTACCGGGCGGCGCTGGTCGCCGAGATCGGCTGCCCCGTGCGCATGACCTATGCCGACCAGTACGACTACGCGGTTGACAAGATCGGCTTCTTCATCGACCTGCTGGGCACCTTCGAGTTCCGGCGTGACCTTCCCGCCACCGACCTCGGCGACTCCAGCGTTGAACGCTACGTGAGCCGCGTGCCGGCCGGAGTCGTGTCGGCGATTACCCCCTGGAACCTTCCGTTGGAGCTCATCCTTGCGAAGGTGGCAGGCGCACTGGCAGCCGGCTGCACGATGGTCGTCAAGCCCTCACCCCTGGCACCCTGGGCAGGAACCATTCTGGGACGGCTGATCGCCGAGAGCACCGACATCCCCGCCGGCGTCATCAACATCATCGCGTCGTCCAGCCTCGAGGTCGCCCAGCTGCTGACCACGGCTCCCGAGGTCGACGCCGTGGCATTCACGGGCTCGACGGCGACCGGGAGAGCGGTGATGGCGGCCGCTGCAGAGCGGCTGACCCACGTGAGCCTCGAGCTAGGTGGCAAGTCGGCGGCCATCGTTCTCGACGACGCCGACCTCGTTCGAACCGTTCCCTTCGTGGCCGGTATGGCCTGCTTCAACGCCGGGCAGAGTTGCATCATGCCCAGCCGCCTGCTGGTACCGCGTGCCCACCTCGAAGAGTGCGTTGAACTTGCAGCCGAGGGAATGCGCGCCGTGCGCGTTGGCGACCCACGCTCACCCGACACCTTCATGGGCCCACTCATCAGTGCGGCCCACCTCGAGCGCGTGCAGGCGAGCGTCGAGGGCGCGGTGGCCGAAGGCGCCCGCGTCGTCACCGGCGGCGGGCGTCCGGCCGACCTCCCTCGCGGCAACTACTTCTCACCCACCCTCATCGCTGATGCTGCGCCAGACTCCGCGATCGTTCGCGATGAGGTCTTTGGCCCCGTCGTGGTGATCGCACCCCACGACGGCGATGACGACGCCGTGCGGCTGTCGAACGGCAGCGACTTCGGCCTTGCCGCTTACGTATGGAGCTCGTCCTCCGCTCGAGCAGTCTCAGTCTCGCGACGACTCGGGGTGGGGATGGTCGGAATCAATGGTGGAATGTTCACCGGTGCCGACATGCCCTTCGGGGGCCGAGGGCATAGTGGTATCGGCCGCGAGTGGGGAATCGAGGGCCTCGAGGAGTTCCTCGAGGTGCAGACCACAGCAATTCGACGCACGAAGGACTAAAGACATGACACGAAGCACGATCGTCGTTCCCGAGACCGGCCCTCCTGACGTCCTCCGCGCCCTCGAGCTTCCGCTCGTCGATCTCACGGGTTCGGAGGTGCGTGTGCTCACCTCGCTGGTGGGCGTGAACTTCTGGGACGTGATGCAGCGACGGGGTGATGTGCCGCTTCCCGCCGACCGGGTGCCCGGCGTCGAGGGCGTCGGGGTGGTCACGGCCGTCGGACCCGACGCAGACCCCAGTCTGATGGGCTCCCGCGTGGCGTGGAGCAAGGTGCCCTCCAGCTACTCCTCGGTGGTGCAGGGGCCGCAGGCATCGTTCATCACGGTGCCCGACGATGTCACCGACGAAGCAGCTGCCGGAGCGCTCATGCAGGGGGTCACCGCCCAGTACCTCGCCACCGACACCACGTCGCTCGGCGCGGGCCAGTGGGCCGTGGTCACTGCGGCGGCCGGCGGAGTGGGCGGGCTGCTGACGCAGTACCTTGTCGCCCGAGGCGTCGAGGTCATCGCCGTGGTGGGCAGCGCTGCCAAGCGCGACGCGGCCCGGTTGACTGGCGCTGACCGCGTTCTGGTCGACTCCGCCTCGCTCGTCGACGACGTGCGCGCCATCGCCGCCGAGGGAGTCGACGCCGTCTTTGACGCCGCTGGGGGTCATGTGGCTCGGCTTTTCGGCATGCTCAGACCGCGCGGAATCTGCGTGCTCTACGGGGCGGCTGGCTCGCCCATCGCCCCCATCGAACCTGGCGCGCTCGCTGCGGGGTCCTTCTACCTCACGCGAACGGCAGGCCGCGACTACGCCGCCACTGCGGGCGAGTGGACCGCTCGCGCGCTCGATGTGATGTCACGCGTCGCCGACGGAAGCCTGGTCGTTCGGGTGGGCGACACCCTTCCACTCGCCAGTGCGGCCGAGGCACACCGACGACTAGAGGATCGGATGACCACGGGCAAGGTGCTGCTCTCCACCCGCTGACACCCGCTCGGGTCCAGCCGGGCGAGAGCTACTCCGAGATGGAGATGGCCTGCACGGGACACGCGTCGACAGCACGGTGCACCTCGTCGGCACGGTCGTCACTGACCTCGTCGAGTAGAAGCATGACCTTCCCTGTCTCGTCGTTGTAGTCGAAGACCTCGGGTGCCTCCGACATGCAGTTGGCATAGGCCTTGCAGACCGACAGGTCGACGCTGATTTTCATGGAAGCCTCTCGATGGTGTGTGATCGGACGCGCCACCCCGGAGGCACGTGCACCAGGGGTGATGGTTGGTTCAGACGGGCGGTGGGTCGAAGAGCCCGGCGTCGTGCGGGCCGAGGAAGGGCTCAGGATTGCGGGCGCAGGCGGTGCCCCACTGGTCAGACCACTCAGGGGTCGTCGGGTGCACTCGAGGGGTCCAGGTCGACCAATCAGCCACCTGCTCGAGAGCCGTGGTGTATTCGGCCACGTATCCGGCCCGGTCTAGGAAGTACGAGAACGTATTCTCGCCCGGACCATGACGGCCAGGCCCCCACGCAAGGTCGTAGCCTGCACGCATCAGCCGTCCGGTGGCCCGCATGTACTCGTCGAGACCCCGAGACTCGTAGGCCACATGGTTCATCGACGCTCGGGGGCCGCTCGCGAGCGCAAGGGTGTGATGCCAGGGGCTGTCGGCGCGCAGGAAGGT
>WLOZ01000379.1 GCA_009699025.1 Actinomycetota bacterium | reverse complement strand
GAGAAGTCGGTCTGCCGCACCCAGCGCGCCGGTCGGTCGCCTCGCACTCGGAAGCGCTCGCCGTCGCGCTCAACGCTGAAGCCCGAGTCGTCGACGGCGATGGGACGGACAACCACCCGAGGGGCCACGATCGACGACTTGGCCTCACGGTCGGCCGACACCATGGCGGCCATCGCGAACGACAGGGCTCGAAGCCCCTCATGCGACACCGCCGACACGATGTGAACGTGGTAACCCCGCTCAGCCAGGAGGGGCGCCACGAGGTCTGCCAACTCACGTGCCTCGGGGACGTCGACCTTGTTGAGCACGACCAGGCGCGGACGCTCCTCGAGCCCGGAGCCGTACGCGACCAGTTCGGCCTCGATGACGTCGAGGTCGGTGAGGGGGTCGCGCCCGGGGTCGAGCGTGGCGCAGTCGAGCACGTGCACGAGCCCTGCGCACCGCTCAACATGGCGAAGGAACTCCAGACCCAGCCCGCGGCCCTCGCTGGCGCCGGGAATGAGCCCAGGAACGTCGGCCACGGTGAACACGACCTCGCCCGCCGTCACGACCCCGAGGTTGGGCACCAGAGTGGTGAACGGATAGTCGGCGATCTTCGGCCGCGCCGCCGACATGGCGGCCACCAGACTTGATTTGCCGGCGCTGGGAAAGCCGATCAGGCCGATATCGGCCACGGTCTTCAGTTCGAGCACCAGATCGCGCACCTCGCCGGGCTCACCCAGCAGGGCGAAACCCGGGGCTTTGCGTCGCTGCGAGGCCAGCGACGCGTTGCCGAGGCCGCCACGCCCACCCCTGGCAGCGATGAACTGGGCGCCGTTGCCCACGAGGTCGGCGAGCACCTGGCCATCAAGGGTCGACACGACGGTGCCGTCGGGGACGTTCAGCACCACGTCGTCGCCGTCGGCGCCATTTTTATAGTCGCCGTGACCCGGCTTGGCCGAGGTGGCGCGCCGGTGCGGAAGATGGTGGAAGTCGAGCAGCGTGGTCACACTGGGGTCGACGACCAGGATGATGTCGCCACCGTTGCCCCCGTTGCCACCATCGGGCCCACCGAGGGGTTTGAACTTCTCGCGGTGCACCGACGCGCATCCGTGTCCGCCGTCGCCAGCAGAGACGTGCATCACGGCACGATCAACAAAGGTGGTCATCTGGCGCTCCGAACGTGTGGGCTCGGGCGGCGTGCCCGATCTGATCGGGCCAGCATCAGCGTCGAGGTCAGTCGGCGGTGACGATGTTGATCACGCGACGGCCGCGGCGGGTGCCGAACTCGACCGTTCCGGCCGAGAGCGCGAACAGGGTGTCGTCGCCCCCACGGCCCACGTTGACGCCCGGGTGGAAGTGGGTACCGCGCTGGCGCAGGAGGATCTCACCTGCGTTGACGAGCTGGCCGCCGAAGCGCTTCACGCCGAGGCGCTGGGCATTGCTGTCGCGACCGTTCCTGGTGCTGGAGGCACCCTTCTTGTGAGCCATGGTTCAGAGTCCCGTCGTGATGCCGGTGACCTTGACCGACGTCAGGTCTTGGCGGTGACCCTGACGGCGGCGGTAGCCGGTCTTGTTCTTGTACCTGAGGATGTGGATCTTCGGGCCACGGCTGTGATCGAGAACCTCGGCGGTGACGGTGGCCGCCGCGAGGGCGCCTCCGTCGGTGGTGACAGCGTCACCGTCGACGAGGAGGAGGACGGGGAGCTCAAGGGAGCCACCAGGCTTGATCGACAGTCGATCGACGACGAGGACGTCGCCGACCTCGACCTTCTCCTGGCGGCCGCCTGCGCGGACGATGGCATACACCGTGGACTCCTGACGATTGCGTGGACTCTGGACTGCTAGGGGGTGAAGCACGTGCTGGGGTGCGAGCTCCCAGACTACGGAAGGGCCATGGGGCCGGTCAAACCGCCTCCCCCGACGGCTCAGTCGGCGCCGGCTCGGACGTCGATTCTCCACCGAGTTGGTCCGACCCTGCGGCGGCGTCGACGGTCTCGTCGGCTGCCTTGCCTCGGCCGCGTGAGCGGCGCGACGGGGTGCCCGAGGCACTGGATCCCCCGGAACCGCCCGAACCTCCCGAGCCGCCTGCCCCACCACGAGTTCGGCCGGGTGAGCGCTCAGCAGGCCCCTTCGAGCCGCGGCCGGGGCCTTCGCCCTCGTTGCTGCTGGGCACAGGCTCAAGTTGAACTCGCACTCCACGGCCGTTGCAGTGCTCGCACGGCTCGCTAAAGGTCTCGAGCAGGCCCTGGCCAATGCGCTTGCGGGTCATCTGCACGAGGCCCAGTGAGGTGATCTCTGCGACCTGGTGCTTGGTGCGGTCGCGACCGAGACACTCGACCAGCCGCCTCACCACCGCGTCGCGGTTGCTCTCGAGCACCATGTCGATGAAGTCGATCACGATGATGCCGCCGATGTCGCGCAGCCGAAGCTGACGCACGACCTCCTCGGCTGCCTCGAGGTTGTTGCGGGTGACAGTCTCCTCGAGATTGCCGCCCTGCCCGGTGAACTTGCCGGTGTTGACGTCGACAACGGTCATCGCCTCGGTGCGGTCGATGACCAGCGAGCCGCCTGACGGCAGCCACACCTTGCGGTCGAAGGCCTTGGTGAGTTGCTCCTCAACCCGATAGTGGGCGAAGGCGTCTTCGTTGCCCACCCACTTCTCAAGCCGCTCAGCGAGGTCGGGGGCAACGTAGCCAACATACGACTCGAGGGTGTCCCAGGCGTCTCCGGCCGTGACCACCAGTTTGGCGAAGTCCTCGTTAAAGATGTCGCGCACCACACGGATGGCTAGGTCAGGCTCGCCGTACAGCAGCGTTGCCGAACTCGCCGTCTTCGACTTGGCCTCGATGTCGTCCCACTGGGCCGCCAGACGCGACACGTCGCGCTGCAGTTCGGCCTCGCTGGCACCCTCGGCGGCCGTGCGCACGATGACGCCACCGTCAGCGGGGACGACCTCCTTGAGTACACGCTTGAGTCGCGAGCGCTCGGTGTCGGGAAGCTTGCGCGAGATGCCGGTCATGCCGCCCCCGGGCACGTACACGAGGTACCTGCCGGGCAGCGAGATCTGGCTGGTGAGGCGCGCGCCCTTGTGTCCCATGGGGTCCTTGGTGACCTGCACCAGGACGGGGTCACCACTCTTGAGCGCGAATTCGATGCGCTTGGGCTGGCCATCGAGGCCAGCAGCGTCCCAGTTAACCTCGCCCGCGTAAAGCACCGCATTGCGGCCGCGACCGATGTCGACAAAGGCCGCCTCCATGCTGGGCAGCACGTTTTGCACGCGGCCGAGGTAGACGTTGCCCACCATCGAACCGCTGGTGCCCCGATCGACATAGTGCTCGACCAGCACGCCGTCTTCGAGCACCGCGATCTGGGTGCGCCCGTCCTTCTCCCGCACGACCATCACCCGGTCGACGTCCTCACG
>WLOZ01000378.1 GCA_009699025.1 Actinomycetota bacterium | reverse complement strand
TGAGTGCAGAGCGGCTCAGGCCGCTGCCTTCCTGCGAGTCGCGGCTCATGACGTCGTCAATGGCGCGGCGCGCGGCATCGTCGAATAGTGGCAGCAGCGACAGGAAGGGTTGCGGGTCGACCATGATGTCCTCGTACCAGAATTCCGCGGTGAGCCTTCCCGCACTGCGAAGTCGATTGCGGCCACGCACAAACTGACCCAGGGCGCCTGCTGCCACCGCGGGTGAAAAACTGAAGGCACGGTTGTTCGAGATGAACCACGGCTCGGGACTTCGCCACAGAAACACGCCCACATCCTGAGGCCGCATCAGCGCATCTGGCCGCACGCTCGAGGTTGAACGCGCCTTGACCATGACAAGCGGTGAAGGCGCAGACAGGAAGCTTGACACCACAGTTGCCGCGAGAGCGGTCGTGTCTGCTGGGGTGCCGCGCTGCGCGGCTAGGGAGAGATGCGTCAGTGCATCTGGCTCGTCGAGCACAACATTGCCTTGGGCTCGCGCCAGATTCGCCAGCAGCGTGCCGCCGCACCTGGCGATCGAGAACAGGTAGAGCACTGTCGCCACGGGGGGGAAGGCCAAGGAGAGTAGGACTTCCTCACCCACTGAGACCATGTGAGTGCCGTCGGTGCGTTGGGCCTCGTAGACGAATGGCACCTCGCGGAGAGCGTGCAGGTGCGGCACCCGGACCACAGTGAAGGCCCGCTGCCGTGCCGAGTACGAATAACACGACCACGCGGGCGAGGTCGTTTCCATGCCGGGTTCGACACCGGCGCGAGACCCGGCAAAGACGAAGTCCGTGGGAGACGTGAAATGGACTCGAGGACCGGCATACGGGGTGGTCACCTGGCTGCGTGCAGCCCCGGCGGCCGCGCCGTTAAGCAGTGCGTCGACGGAGACGCGGCCTAACCCGGACTCAGCACTGGTGGGAATGTCCTGCGCGATGGCGACACGGCACCGCCTGATTTGGTGAGCCTCTCTTAGTCTGTGCTTCAGATGGCTTGCTCGTCGTCGCCACAGTTCGAGCATGACCATCAGGGTAGGCCCCCACATTGCTGGACCCTCGGGCAGGCGCTCGCGACTCTGAGCGTTCAGGGCGCCGTCTGTACGTCTCGATATTCCCGATTACCTCACAGGCCGAGCAGCACCGCCTGCGAGTTGAATCGGGGTGATGCCGTGCGCACCTCGTCGAATGTGCCCAGCGCTTCGAGCCGACCTCCGTCGAGGTAGGCAACCTGGTCGCAGTCGCGCACGGTGGCGAGGCGGTGGGCCACGATGATCAGGGTCACCTGGCCGGCGAGGTTGGAGATGGTTTGGGCGATCTCGTTTTCGGTCTCGGCATCCAAGGCACTGGTGGCCTCGTCGAGCACGAGCAGTCTCGGGCGCGTGTAGAGGGCTCGCGCGATGCCCAGCCGCTGACGTTGGCCGCCGCTGAGGCGGAAGCCGCTCTCCCCAACCTCGGTCTCCAGCCCCTCTCGCAGTGAGCTCATCACGTCGGCGAGTCGAGCACGATCGAGGGCCTCCCAGACACGGTCGTCATCGATCAGTTCGTCGGGCAGGCCCAGGCATACGTTGCGGCGAATTGAGCCCTGCACCACCACGCTGTCCTGCGGAACGTAGGCGAGAGCTCCGGGCCAGCGACTGATGGCAGCCCGGGGGGTGAGGCCTGACACCTCGATGCGCCCGACATCTGGCTCGAGTACACCGAGCAGAAGGTCGACGAGCGTTGACTTCCCGGCCCCGGTCTGACCCACCAGTGCCAAGCTGGCACCAGCGGGCACCGACACCGACACGTCGTTGATGGCACCCACCGAGGATCCTGGGTAGCCGAACGTCACCGACTGGCATGCAACCGAGCCGCTGAATTCGGGGAAGCTGGTGGCGAGGCCCTCGGCGAGGCTCGCGAGGGTCACGGGAGCCACCGCCGCTCCGCGCGAAGGGTCGGCCTCGGCGATCTGAAGGTCGTCGGCTAACTGAAGCACGGTGTGGGCCATCCCTCCGTTCGAACGCATGGTCAGGGCGGCCATCTGCATGCGCAGAAGCGAGGGAATGATGCGCGAGGTTGCCACGAGAAAGACAGCGATCACGCCCACAGCCGTGGCCGTCTCCTTCGTGAGCAGCTGCGACCCCACGAGCAGTACGCCGCCCACCACGAGCGCTACCTCGAAGATGTACTTGGTGAGCTGCGACATCAGATTGATCTCGCCCTGCACCTCGGCGAAGTCCCAGCGCAGGCGACGGAAGGACGAGACGTACGATTCACGCCGGCCCGAGACCGTGATTTCGCGGTAGGCAGCCAGTAACTCTTGCAGCGACTCGAAGCTTGCTACCTGGGTCTCGGTAAAGCGCGAGCCGAGTCGCGAGGCCTTCCGGCCAAGTGCGCGCTGGGTCAGCACAGCCACGACACCAAAGAAGAGCACGGTGAAGATGGTCACGGTGGCGTCGACGAAGAGTAGCCCCACGCCGAGTGCGGCCAGCAGTGAGATCTCACTGACGAGCATGACAGTTTGGCCAAGGACGCCCATGGTGAGCGCATTGACACCGTTGGTGAGGGCGTACGAAATGTCTTGACTCGACATCGCCCGAACGTCGAGAAGTGGACGGGTGAGCAACCGCTGCGCGAGCCCTCCGGAAATCATGGCCTGCCGGTTAGCCAGGAAGCGGAAGGTTCGGCGGGTGACCCAGAAGCTGGCAAGGGTCTTCGTGAGCAGGAGAACGGCGGCGATAGCACCGAGCCACAGCACCACCCGGTAGGGATCGGTCTGAGTCCCGCTGACGCGAGTGAGCAGGCCATCTAGCCACGTGGGGTAAGCGCGGGATGCCGCCCCTGACGCCAGCGTGGCCGTCAAGCCGATCAGCGCGATGGCAGCGAGGTCGAGAAAAGCCGTCAGCGACTGCACCACCATGAGTATTAGCAGCCGACGCCGGTCGCGTGGATCGAGCAGGCCAGCCGACTGTCTGATGGTGTGCAGCAGTTCCCTGTCGACCACCGGCGAGCGTCGCGACCCTGTGACCGCCACGCGCAGCACCTCCACCTAGTCCGCGGTTGCTTGGTCGGTCATTGCCTACTACGTAGGAGTCTAGGGGCGATGCCCCGCGAAGCATCCTCGTCACAGGTGGCACGGTCGACGATTCGGCGAAGGCGTGGCGAGGTTCGCCTACGTGCGCGGGGCCTGGGCCGACTCGAGCGCCACGGCCAGAACCCGCTGCGCGAAGGCCGGGCCGTACTCCTCGCCGTGGAATTCGGTGTGATGGCCCTCGAGAGGCACCACGCGCACGGATTTCGCGTGCTGCTCCCATCCCAGGGTGGGGCCTGCGTCACTCAGCAATGTGGCCGTGTCGTCGGTGAGGAACAGCACCAACTCACCCGGGTAGTCGGGGATCTGCCACGACGGCACCTGCGACTGTCG
>WLOZ01000377.1 GCA_009699025.1 Actinomycetota bacterium | reverse complement strand
GGGAAACCTGACCTACTCGTTTGCCGGGCGCACCGTGATCATCACCGGCGCCGCGCGCGGAATCGGACTCGAGCTCACGCGGTTCTTCGCCGCCGCCGGGGCCAACACGGTGGCGGTCGACTTCGACGCTGACGTGCTCGAGGCCGAGGCCGGCCCTACGGGCGCCCTGTGCCTGCAGGCCGACGTCGGAGACACCGCCGATGTCACTCGTGTGGTCGCCGCGGTGGTCGAGGCGTTCGGACAGGTTGACATTCTCATCAACAACGCTGGCATCCTGCGCGACGGGGTGCTGTGGAAGATGAGCGACGACGACTGGGAGGCCGTGCTGCGCGTTCACGCGGGCGGCACGTTCAAGTTCACCCGCGCGTGCGTTCCGCACTTTCGTGAGAAGGGGTACGGCCGCATCATCAATGTCACGTCGTACACCGGGCTGCGCGGCAATACCGGTCAGGCTAACTACGCCACCGCGAAGGCCGGCATCATCGGCTTCACTAAGACCGCTGCCAAGGAACTCGCTCGCTTCGGCATCACGGTGAACGCCATCTCGCCCAATGCCGAGACGCGCATGGTGGCCACCATCCCCCAGGACAAGCTCGCCGAGCTCGCTGCGCAGATTCCTCTCGCCCGCTTTGCCCATCCCTCCGAGATCTGCGACGCAGTGGGATTTTTGGCGTCCGAGGAGGCCGGCTACATCACAGGAGTCGTGCTGCCCGTCGACGGTGGCATCTCGATCTGAGCCAGCAATGACTACGCTCGAGACACCTCCGACCAACCATCGGCTGCTGCTTCGCACGCACCTAGACGGTCGGTCAACCGAGGGCGTCTTCGAAGTCGATGCCTCGGCGGTGCCTGCCCCCTCGCCCGGCACCTTTCTCATTCGCATCGAGTGGCTCTCCCTTGACCCCGCGATGCGCACGTGGTCGTCTGCCACGCCCGGGCGCGGAGTCGCCGCCTCGCTCGGCTCGGTCATGCGTGCCTACGCCGTGGGCTTCGTCACCGAGTCAGCTCATCCCGACTACGCGATCGGCGACTGCGTGGTGGGACCCTTCGGCGTGCAGGAATGGCACGTCTCTGACGGTTCAGACGTGCGCATGAGGCCCGACCCGGCTCCGACACCGTTGTCGGTCACGCTCGGATCGGTGGGTCACATCGGACTGAGTGCCCTGATCGGTCTCACCGAGATTGCGCGCGTGAAGCCCGGCGACACCGTGCTCGTGTCGTCGGCCGCCGGGGCCGTCGGATCGCAGGCAGGGCAGATAGCGAAACTCCTCGGCTGCCGCACGATCGGTGTTGCTGGCGGCCCTGAGAAGGTCGCCCTGTGCCTCGACGTCTACGGCTTTGACGCAGCAATCGACTATCGGGCCTCGACAGACCTCGCTGCCGACATCGCGCTCGCCGCCCCCGACGGAATCGACGTGTTCTTCGACAATGTGGGTGGCCAGACCCTCGACGCGGTGGTGCCTCTGATGAACGAGCACGGACGCATCACCATCTGCGGAACGATCTCCATCGACAGCACGCGACCCGGAACTGGGCCGCGTTGGGAGCGAAAGATCCTCGACCGCCAGTTGAGCATCCAGGGCTTCCTACAAAGCCACTACGAGGGCGACGTGCGCGCCCTTCTGACGCGGCTCCACAATTGGAGTAGCGCGGGCCAACTCGTCCTCCGTGAGGACGTCACCATCGGAGTCGCAAGCGCTCCGGAGGCCATCGAAAGGCTTCTCAACGGCAAGAACCTCGGCAAGGCCCTGATCAGAATCGACCGATCGACCGAATGAATCACCACCCACCTAGGAGGAACCATGACCAGTCGTGACGCCGTCATCGTCGGTGCCGTCCGCTCGCCAGTCGGAGTCGGAAAGCCTGAGAAGGGCGCCCTCAGTGGCATCCACCCGATCGACCTGTCGGCACTGGTGCTGCAGGGTCTGGTCGCGCGCACCGGAATCGATCCCGCCGTGGTCGATGACGTGCTGTGGGGCTGTGTGTCGCAGGTGGGCGAGCAGGCCTTCAACGTGGGGCGCAATGCCGCCCTGGCCGCCGGTTTCCCCGAAGAGGTCACCGGCGTATCGATCGACCGCCAGTGCGGGTCGAGTCAGCAGGCCGCGCACTTCGCGGCGGCCGGGGTCATCGCCGGGCACTACGACGTCGCCATCGCCGGTGGCGTGGAGTCGATGTCGCGCGTGCCCATGTTTTCAAACCTCGTCGGTGGCGACGGGCCCTTCGGCCCCATGATGCTCGACCGCTACGACGGCAAGCTGGTCAACCAGGGCATCAGCGCCGAAATGATCGCCGAGAAGTGGAACCTCAGCCGTGAGCAACTCGACACCATCGCCGTGGAATCGCAGCAGCGAGCGGCAGCGGCGACCGAGGCCGGCCTCTTCGCCGACGAGATCATTCCGATCACGACAGCGGCGGGGCTGGTGACCACCGACCAGGGCATTCGCGGAGGCACCACCCTCGAGACTCTGGCCGGCCTGAAGACACCCTTCCAGGAGGGTGGCGTGGTCACCGCGGGCAACGCCTCGCAGATCTCCGACGGTGCCGCGGCGCTGCTCATCATGACCTCCGAGAAGGCGGCGTCACTCGGCCTGACCCCGATCGCACGCTTTCACACGGTCGCGCTCGCTGGGGTCGATCCTGTGATCATGCTGACCGGTCCCATTCCGGCCACCCACAAGGCCATCGCACGCAGCGGCCTGTCGATGTCGGACATCGGCACCTTTGAAATCAACGAGGCATTCGCCTCGGTGGTCGGCGCTTGGTACGCCGAAACGGGCGCCGACCGCGCGCTCACCAACCCCAACGGTGGTGCGATCGCACTCGGTCATCCCCTCGGTGGCTCCGGCGCCCGGCTCATGACCACCATGGTGCATCACATGAAGCGCAACAAGATCCGCTATGGCCTTCAGTCGATGTGCGAGGGCGGCGGCATGGCCAACGCCACGATTCTCGAACTGCTCTGAGGATCGGCCATGGCTATTGAGAGTCGTCCGCTGCTGGTGTTAGACGCCATCCTCGCGAAGCCGCACATGGTGGCTGACACCCCGTACGGCCAGCGCAAGATCGTTCCGGTGCTGGGGGGCACCTTCACGGGGGAGCGGCTCAACGGTCACATCCTTCCGGAGGGAGGGCACGACTGGGCGCTGACGCGGTCCGACGGCGTGCTGGTGCTTGACGTTCGCCTCACCCTCGAGACCGACGATGGCGCCCAGATTCTGATGACCTACCGAGGCGTGCGCACCGGCCCGCCTGAGGTCATGGCACGCATGGCGGCCGGCGAGTACATCGACCCGGCCGAGTACTACTTCCGCATCGTGCCTTTCTTCGAGACGGGGGCCCCGCAGTATGCCTGGCTCAACTCCATCGTGTGCGTCGGCTTCGGCGACCGCCTCAAGGATGGCCCCCG
>WLOZ01000376.1 GCA_009699025.1 Actinomycetota bacterium | reverse complement strand
GTGGCGGCCGACATCGGGGCCGTCGCGTGCGCTGGCGACGCTGCCAGCGAGGCCGGGGTGGCCTCGCTCATCGAGGCGGCCGAGCGGCTCGGTCCGGTTGCCCTCTACGCCGCCAACGCCGGCATCGGCACCAACCGTGGCATCGACGCCCTCGAGTCTGACTGGGCCGCCTCGTGGGAGGTCAACGTCATGGCGCACGTGCGCGCCGCCCGCATCCTGGTGCCGCGCTGGCTCGAAACCGGCGAGCGCGGGCGCTTCGTGGTCACGGCGTCAGCAGCCGGACTGCTCACGATGCTGGGCGACGCTCCCTACAGCGTCACCAAGCATGGCGCCCTCGCCTTCGCCGAGTGGCTTGCCGCCACCTACGGCGCCCGGGGCATCAGCGTGCATGCCATCTGCCCGCAGGCCGTGCGCACCCAGATGTACGACGACGCCGGCCCGCTGCGCGCGGTGCTCGACCTTCACCCGGTGCTCGATGCTAGCGACGTCGCCGAAGCCCTCTGGGCGGCCATGGCCGAGGGTCGCTTCCTCGTGCTACCTCACCCCGAGGTCGCCGACTTCTACTCCTTCCGCGCGGCCAGACCAGACAAGTGGCTCGCGGGCATGGGCCGACTCCAGCAGCAACTACTCGACACTGAGGGAGTCACCGAATGAGGGCATGGCAGGTCAGCGAGCTCGGCGAGCCGAGTCAGGTGATGGTGCTCACCGATGTTCCCGACCCCTCACCCGCGCCCGACCAGATTGTGGTGCGGGTGCGCGCGGCCGCCGCCAACTTTCCCGATGCGCTGATGTGTCGGGGCGAGTACCAGGTGAAGCCGCCGCTTCCGTTTACTCCCGGCCTTGAGTTGTGCGGCGAGGTGATGTCGCTCGGCGAGGGCGTGTCAGGCCTCGCGGTGGGCGACCGCGTGCTCGGCGCCTCGACACTGCCCTCGGGCGGCTTCGCCGACCTGGCCCTGATGTCGGCCAGCACGACGTTCGCCGCTCCCCCAGCTCTCGACGACGCCGAGGCGTCGGCCCTCTACATCGGCTACCAGACCGGATGGTTCGCGCTGCACCGGCGCGCTGCCCTGCAGCCGGGTGAGACCCTGCTGGTGCACGCGGCCGCCGGCGGTGTCGGCAGCGCCGCGGTGCAGCTCGGCAAGGCTGCCGGAGCCTTCGTCATCGCGGTAGCGGGCGGCCCGGCAAAGGCTGAGGTCGCACGCTCTCTCGGCGCCGACATCGTGGTCGATAGGAATCGCGACGACTTTGTGGCGGTGGTGAAGGAGGCCACCGGAGGCAGGGGGGCTGACGTCATCTACGACCCGGTGGGGGGCGACACGTACCAGCGCTCCACCAAGTGCATCGCGTTTGAAGGTCGCATCCTGGTGATCGGCTTCGCGGGCGGCGAGATTCAGTCGACGGCACTCAATCACGCGCTCATCAAGAACTACTCCATCGTGGGTCTGCACTGGGGCCTCTATATGAGCAAGGACCCCGAGGCCGTGCGCGCCTGCCACGACGCGCTGTGCGACCTCGCCAAAGCCGGGCTGGTGCGGCCACTCGTGAGCGAGCGGTTGCCCCTCGAGGCGATGGCCGACGGCCTGCAGCGCCTCGCCGACGGCAGCACCGTGGGTCGCGTCGCCTTCGTCGCCTAACCGGCATGCGTCACGCACAAAACCGCCGGCCCGTGTCGAGGAGGCTGACTCCTCGACACGAACCGGCGGCTCGATGTCGTGCGTGGTGCGGGGTGCGCGGTGCGAACTATGAATCCGTCGGCGACGGCAACAGCGTGCCCGAGGGCTCGGGCCACATCGGGCTCGGCGAGAACGTCGGGTCAAAGCTCGACGAGAACGAGGCGAACGTCGAACTCTTGTAGCCGCTCATGGTGCCACCACTGACGTAGTTGGCGTAGGGGTTCTTGTCGCCAGTGTTCGTGTTGAGGATCAGCACGCGCACGTAGTCGGTGTCGCCGGTGAACTCAGCGTCACCCTCAGGACCGGCCGTAGTGCGCAGCGTGGGACCAGCGGCGTCACATACGAGGAATCCTGCGTACCCGGTTCCCGGCTTGGCGCTATTGGTGCTGACGTAACTGGTGAGCACCGGAATGCACAGGCCGCCCGTCTGGGTGAACTGCGCCGGTCCGCCGCCGCCGTTACCCGAGAAGCCCTGAAGCGGCCCGGCGCCACCAAAGCCGCCCACCATCAAACTCAGCGCGTAGCCCTTGAAGTTGAACTTCACCGCGCCGTCGGCATACGACCCCGAGACGTTCCAGTTGCCGGCGTCGTACGAGGCCTCGAGCTTGATCTTCGCGCTGCCCGTGGAGCCCAAGGGCGTGGTCTGCGCGGCACCGTTGAGATCGTCAATGAACGGAGAGATGCTGGGGTCGTAGTTGGCCAGATTGATCGTGCCAGACGCCTTCGCGGTGACCTTGGTGAGCAGGTTCGAGTACGCGCTGTCGCCGCAAGCGCTCAGGGCGAGGGCGGCAACCGCGATACCAGCCACAGCACCCGCCATTCGTGTGGTTCTCATAGGTTCCTCCATCGGTAGTGCAGTCATACGACCGCCGCCCCCACAGATTAAGTAGGCTTTGAGGAGGTTCGATGAGTGAACCACGTAGCCGCGCTATTGAGTGACGATTCCTCAAGATTTAACCCGTTTGGATGACGATGTTTAGGAAGCCTCACCCAGTCGGCTCACCACCAGGCCGCCACACCGGCATCGCGACTGCCCCGGCCCCCGCTGACGACGTCGGTCAATGCAATCTTCCGATCGCGACGCGAGCAACGCGAGCGACCACACGCGGGGAGGGTGGGGCTCGAACCCACGACGACCGGATTATGCGTCCTCACCTCCGCGCTGGCGCCCGATCAGGGCGTTTCCCAGCTTGTGGATGGACTAGTGCCCGACCCTCAGCCCTCACATGGCACCCCGACGAGCACATCGTTCATCTGATTTCCAGATTGTGTGCCTTAAACGAAAAGTGCTGCACCGCAAGCGACTGCAGCACCGATCAGTCGGAGGGTGTCTGCGCGCCGAAGGTTGCGTATGAGTTTCTGAGTTGGCCCATCCACCGACAACAGATGATGGAGGGGTGCTGCCACGAGAGCCGTGGTCACCCCAACGATCAGTAATGCTCCGGCCGTGACGAAGAGTGCCGGAGAGCAACATACGGTTGCGAGTGCCCCACCAAGGGATATGGCCACAGCGGCGTACACCGGGATAACAACGATGATCATGCGACGGGTGTGAGCGGCGTGCCCACGCTCCCAGCCATCGGGCGCAAGACTCAGCAGGCCTGGGTAGACCACGATCGTGACAACGGCTTGGAATCCGAGGTGCACTCCCGTGGCAAGCAGCAAGAACTGCTCAGCCGACACCCGTCCTCCTCACTTCGTCCACGACCTCGTCTGCTGCGCTGCTCGAGAGTGACG
>WLOZ01000375.1 GCA_009699025.1 Actinomycetota bacterium | reverse complement strand
GCGTACGCAGTCGCCTGGGCCGCCGACATGCGCGCGGGCACCAGCACCACGAATCGATCGCCCTCACGCCGGGCCGACACCGTGCGCCGACGCTGTGCACTACGCCTGATCTCGATAGCCGGCCGATCAGCGGGGCGCGACTGCCCGGGCGTGGTCACGGGCCCACGGTAGTCCTCCGCCTGACTGCGGTGAGGCCGCGACAGGCCACGGGCAGAACGGGGTCTGCGACGCTTACGAACCCCTGTGCACGGACGACCTAGGGGACTCTCGTGGTCTGGCCGGATGTGAACGGGCGGTTGCGCGGGCAGATTTCTTTCTTCCACAGGCGGTGGACGACGTCCTCGCAGGTCAGCGGTCTGTCCCACGACTCATCCCCATGGTTGTCCCCAGCACTGTCCCACAGGTATCCACAGGTCTCGCCCCTGTTGTACACAGCCCGTCCCCAGAGTCGTCCACAGGGTGCGTCGACGACCGTTGACGGAGGTCGAGTCGCGGGCCTAGGTTCACGAGTGTCGAAGCCCCCGAGATAACGGTTCGGCGTCCGCAAGGGGAAGGCGGACGGCGAGTGTGAGCCTTGGGGGCTTCGCTCTGCCCGGCCACACGACGTGAACCGTCCCCGCTCAACCAGCCGTGGCGCGAGAGCTAGAAATGTGAACTTACCCGACATTTCACTCATTTCACCCAGACTCGTGTCGGATGTACCGCACTCCGGCGGGCTGCTGGCCTACTCTGCGAAGTGTTCGGGCTACCGAACACGATTCCCTCGCTCCGCCCGACCGCCCAGCACCTGTTCCACGGCCCGGTGGGGAGCACGCAGCGAAGGGTCGTTCAACGACGTATGAAGGAGAACCCCGTGGCGGAGACATTCGAGGGCGAGGCCTACTGCGTGAAGTGCAAGGCCAAGCGGCAGGTCACCGGCGGCCGGGTTGAGGTCGCCGAGAACGGCCGTCGCATGGGCAAGGGAAAGTGCCCGGAGTGCGGCACCACGGTCGTGCGCATTCTGGGCAAGGCCACCTAGCCCTCCCACCCGCCGGCAGCAGTAGGGGCCGGCGCAACGACACGGAACGCCCGTCGAAGGCCCGAGGCCGCGGCGGGCGTTCCGCGTTGAGAGGACGAGCGGCGCACCCATGCTCCGGCCGGGCGGAACCTTAGCGGCTCAGGCCTGAGCATCGTCAGCACCGTCCACAGGCCGGCAGGCGCAGAGTAGGGCCATGACCTCACTTAACCCCGGCCCCGCGGGCCTGCCCACGTTTCCTCGCCTCGTTCCCGAAGTTGCGCTCGCATGGCGCGATGTCTCGACCCTTCAGGTAGGCATCGACCAGCGCCTCGCCCGAATTCTGCCTCGGGTGACCCAGCGCGAGTACCGCGCCCTGCGAGCACTCGACGGCACGCGCAGCCTCACCCGGACGCTCGACGACTTCGAGGCGACGGGAGGTGATCGCGGGTGGCTCATCTCTGCGCTCCACGCGCTTGTCGCCACCGGCGCCATCGTCGACGCCGCCACCGAGCGCGCGCTCGACCTGTCTGGGGCCGAGGCCGCGCGACTCTCACCTGATACCGCGGTCATCGCCGCGACACGGCCCGGCGAGGCACACGAGGTGCTGCGCCGCCGTCGCGACGCCCTGGTGCAGGTGCGCGGCACCGGTCGGGTGGGTGTGGGAGTCGCGACGCTGCTCACCGCCGCCGGCGTGGGGCGACTGCGCATCACGCCAATCGCGGGCGACGCGCCCCGCGTTCTCCCCCGCTCGATCGCACCGCTCGGACCCCCGGCTTCAGCCCTGGGGCAGCCTGCGCGAACGGCCGCGAGGGCAGCAGCCTCCCGTGCCGCCCTCACCGACAGCACCGGCCGCCCCGCCGAAGGAAGCGTTGCCGCCCTCATCATCGTCTGCCCGCCCCGCGTCGTTGCCCCCGAGCTAGCCGAGCAGCTCGCGGCCACCGGTCGGCCCCACCTCGTGGTGATGAGCGACGGGCCCCTCGCGCGCGTCGGCCCACTCGTGGTTCCGGGATCAACTCCCTGCCTACGGTGCCTCGAACTGCACCGCCGCGACCGCGATCCGACGTGGCCGCTTGTTCTCACCCAGGTCGCTCACCAGCGCGGCCCCCACCGCAGTGCTACCGACGGTGTGCTGGCCACTCTGGCAGCGTCGGTGGCGGCCCTTCACGCCCTCGCACTGATCGACGATCCCACGGGCCCCGCGCCACCGAGCGCGGGTGGCATGGTCGAGCTGCGAATCCCCGAGCTGCAGTGGCGTCGACGGGCCTGGGGCGAGCATCCCGAGTGCGGCTGCACGTGGGCCCCCGACCAGACGCCCCGTGCTGCCTGAGGGGGGAGACACCCTCGCTGGTGCGCGATTGCTCCGGTCGGGGGACAATGAAGCATTGTGAATGACCTTCCCAAGCGCGCGATCACCCGCAGTGCCCGCATGGCGGCGCTCCCGCTGGGCTATGCGGGCCGCACTGCCCTAGGCATGGGTAAGCGCATTGGAGGAAAGCCCGCCGAGGCGGTCAGCGCCGAGATTCAGGCTCGCACCGCCGAGCAGCTGTTCAAGGTGCTGGGCGAGCTCAAGGGTGGGGCCATGAAGGTGGGCCAGGCGATGAGTATCTTCGAGGCTGCCCTGCCCGAGGAGGTGGCCGGCCCCTACCGCGCCACCCTCACCAAACTGCAGGACTCCGCGCCTCCGCTGCCCGCCGCCACCGTGCACGCTGTGCTGGCCGACGAGCTCGGCAAGGACTGGCGCAAGCGCTTTTCCCACTTCGACGACACGCCCGCCGCGGCGGCCTCCATCGGCCAGGTGCACCGGGCGGTGTGGCGCGACGGCCGCGAGGTCGCCGTGAAGATCCAGTACCCCGGCGCGGGAAAGGCCCTCATGGCCGACCTCAGTAATGCGGTGCGCCTCGCCCGCCTCTTCGCCAACCTGGCGCCCGGCCTCGATATCAAGCCGCTCATCGCCGAACTTAAGGAGCGGGTGGTCGAGGAACTCGACTACCTGGCCGAGAGCGAGTCGCAGCGCACCTTTGCGGCGGCCTTCGAGGGCGACCCCGACTTCGCCATTGCTCACGTGCTCGCTGCGGCCCCCAACGTGATCGTCACCGAGTGGCTCGAGGGCAAGCCACTGTCGAAGGTGATCGCCTCGGGGAAGCGCGCCGAGCGCAACCACGCCGGACTTCTCTACCAGCGCTTCTTACTCGCGGGGCCCGCCCGCGCAGGCCTCCTGCACGCCGACCCGCATCCGGGTAACTTCCGCATAACCCCCGACGGACGCCTCGGCGTGCTCGACTTTGGCGCAGTGGCCCACCTGCCTGATGGCATGCCTCCGGCACTGGGACGCCTGCTGCGTATCGCTCTCGATGGAGATGCCGACTCGGTCACCGTGGGCCTGCGCGACGAGGGCTTCCTCAAGCCCGGCATCACCGTC
>WLOZ01000374.1 GCA_009699025.1 Actinomycetota bacterium | reverse complement strand
GCCAGTGAGTGTGTCGTCGATGCGGCCCTGGGCCACAACCCGCCCTTCGCGCAGCAATAGCGCGTGAGTGAACCCGGGCGGAATCTCCTCAACGTGGTGGGTCACGAGCACGATGGTGGGCGCTGCGGGGTCGAGTGCGAGGTTTCCTAGCCTGCCCACGAGGTCTTCGCGGGCACCGAGGTCGAGGCCAGCAGCGGGTTCATCAAGGAGCAGAAGTTCGGGGTCGCTCATCAACGCACGGGCGATGAGTACACGCTTACGCTCGCCCTCACTGAGAGTGCCAAGGGTGCGCTCGGCGAGGTGCGCCGCCCCCATCGACTCGAGAAGCGCCCTCGCGCGGGCTTCGTCGTGGGCATCGTACTGCTCGTTCCACCGGCCCATCACCGCCCACGCAGCGGTCATCACCACGTTGAGCGCTGACTCCGAGCCGGGGATTTGGCCGCCCGTGGCGCTGCTGGCAAAGCCGATTCTGGTGCGCAGCTCGAAGACGTCGACAGCGCCGACGATTTCGTCGAGAAGCATCACATCGCCTCGGGTGGGAAACAGCAGGGTCGACATGATGGCGAGCAGCGTGGTCTTGCCCGCGCCATTGGGTCCGAGCACCACCCAGCGCTGTCCTTCGTCGACCACGAGGGACAGGTCGTCGAGAATGTCGGTGCCCGAGCGTGACACTCCCACGCCCTCGAGTCGCACCACGTCGGTCACGACACGACCCTACTGACCGAACCGGCTGAACACGCCGACTGGACCTATGCTGCCGAGGTGACGTCTCTGGTGCCTCGTTCGGGTGTGCTCGCCGCCTGGGCCAACTCCTACCTCGCGGGACGGTGCAGCCTCGACGACGCGATGACCGGAATTGTTGGCGCCGACCGGTTTCACCGGGTGGGGCGCGGCGCCGATGAGGAGGCGTGGTCGATCTGCCTCGGCCGTTTGCGAGGGTCGGGGGCCACGGCCGTTCGGCTGTTGCTGCCGGCACCGGGCGACGTCGCTGACCTTCCTGGTCCAGCACCGTTCAACCGCGCCGCCCTCGAAGCGAGTGAGTGCGCGGTGGTCGACACGGCAGCGCCCACGGGCTTCGTTCCGGAAATTGACGTCGACGGCGGCGTGTTCTGGAGCGTTGCTCCCGTTGACCGTCCGCGCCCCCTGCTCGGCGGCACCGGAGAGGCCACGCGCGCACTGGCGGAGGCGATGACCGAGGGTTCGGAGGTTCTTGAACGCCTGGATCTCGCGGCGGGCCGCGATCGCGCCGGACAGGCCCTCAGCGAGGTGGAACTCGCTCTCTCGGGCCTCGTGCTGCCCGAGTCGATAGAGCCTCGGGCGGTCGCCTTGATCAGTCGGGGCATCCGCCTGGCCGGGATGGTGTCGGTGGCTCTGCACGCCGAGGGTGCGGCCGTGACCGCCGCCGAATCAGCGGGCCGGTCGGCCGCGTTGGTGCCCCTAGCGCGGGCTGCGCGACGTGCCGTTGAGGCGGGCTTCAGCGCACGTCAGGGGTGAGGCGTGACGGGCGGGCTGTCCCGATCCCTGAGCTCGCTCGCGCGCTGCTTGAGTTCTCTGAAGTAGTCCGAATCGGTGATCGCGCCTGCCTCCTCGGCAACCTTCTGCCGATCGATCACTACCGAGAGCTTCGTCACCTGTTCGCGTAGCTTGCGCTCGCGCTCCACAACATCAGCACCCATCCGCTGGAAGGTGCGGGCGAGCGTTCCCACCTCGTCACGACGAGCTGCGGCAGCGTCAAGGGTTGACGGATCGAAGGTACTGTCTCCCAGCGCCACCGCCGCCGTGGTGATCTGCTCCACCGGCTTGACGATTCGTCGGCTCGACAGCAGTCCAATCACGAGCCCTAGTGTCAGCACGCCGAGGCTCAGCAGCGCCTGCCGCAGGGCCTGACTGTTGCCAGGTGCGTCAATCTCCGATTGAGGGACCGCCGACACCAGCGTCCAGCCCAGATCGGGGAAGGACGACAGGTCCATCCGCCACGGCTGGAGAGTGCCTGTGAATGCTGCCTGCTGGGTCGATGGCGTGATGGTGCCCGCGGTTGACGGCGAGGAGGACACAAGAGTGGAGGCGAGCGAACGACCCCAGTCGGTGCTCGGCAGCCCACCGAGATCCCTGCCCGCAGGCTGCACCACAACCGTGCCGTCCTGGTCGAGTACAAAGAGCAACCCGCTCGCGGTGAAGTCGATCTTGCTGAAGGCGTCGCCGAGGGCTTTCTTCGTCGTCTCAAGGCGGGCGGCGGCCTCCTTGTCGATGTCATCGACGTACACGCCCGTGCCGATCATCCAATCCCACGGCTTGTAGCCAAAAACGTAACCAACCTTGGGTGACGGCGTCGTCTCATCAAGTTTGACCCAGGCATAGTCGAGATAGCCGCTGCCCTCCGGACTCTGGGCGCGCGTGAGAAGTTCACGAATGACATAGACGCCATTGGGGTCTTGCATGTCGATGAGGTTCTTGCCTTGGAATTGCGGGTTGGGATGCGCGATGGCCGTGCCGGTTCTGTCGTAGGCAAAGAAGTAGTCATCCTTGCGATACCGGGTCGCCTTGATCGTGTCGAGGGCCCTCTGTTGGGCCTGAGCGAGCGTCAGCTCTCCGGCCTGCACAGCCAGCCGCAGCTGTTCAAGTGTTGCCGCGATGGGTGAGGCCACATCTTTCAACTCGGCTCGTCGCGACTCGAGCGCAGTCTGGCGTGCCCTCTGGGTGTCGGCGTACGCCTGGTCGATGAGCAAGCCCGTGGAGCGGTGAACGTTGGCCATAGACGTTTCGGAAGCTCCGGCCGACGCGCTGCGCGCCGACACCGCCGAGTACACCGCCGTGACCAGCCCGCTGAGAATCAAAACGATGGCGATGAGCAACGCCAGACGTGACGAGAGCGACGACCAGCGTGAGTGACTGGTAGTGGGTGGCGTCTGCACATCTGCCATGTTTGGAGTGTGTCACGGCTTTTGGCCGCGCGGAACCTCGAACGTGACCAGATCTGCGCCACGGGAATCGAGCCCCGACCAATCATCGTCGAAATCCAGCACCGCGATCGCCGACGTAGGGAACTTCTCACGCAACCGATCGGCGTCTTTGCTTTCAGGGTTAGTACACAGGTGGAGCACGAGGTCTTCGAGCCCTGGGTTGTGGCCGATGAGCAGCACGGTGCGCGCCGAGTCTGGTGCGTCGGCAATCACCTGCAGGAGGTCCGACACGCTGGCCTCGTAAATCCTGGGGTCGAACATGGCCTCCGGCGCCTCGGGCAGCTGCAGCGACACCAGAGACCAGGTCTGCCGTGTTCGCTGTGCGACAGACACGACCACGTGGTCGATGCCCGCGATATTCTCGGCGACCCAGCGACCGGCGAGCGGAGCCTGCGTCTCGCCCCTCTGGGAAAGCGGCCTGTCGACGTCGGCCACGCCCGCCGGATAGTCGCTCTTGGCATGTCGCAG
>WLOZ01000373.1 GCA_009699025.1 Actinomycetota bacterium | reverse complement strand
GGCTCAGGCGCCCCCACCGCCCGCTCAGTGGGCGAGATGGGCAGCAGTTTGCGCCGGTCGCTCGGCGTGTGCGGCACGTGCGGCTCGCCGGCCACAATGCGCCGCAGCCGGTTGGAGATGTCGGCGTAGTCGTCGAAGCCCAGCACGGCGTCAGCCTCGGGCAGCTCGGCGGCCAACTGCTCGCCGTAGCGCTCGGCGAGGCATCCCACGGCCACCACCGCCTGGGTGCGTGTTCCTGAGTCTCGCTGATCGGCAGCGGCGATCAGCGTGTCGATGGAGTCCTTCTTGGCGGCGTCGACGAAGCCACAGGTGTTGACCAGCACGGCATCGGCGTCGGCAGCATCATCGACAAGCTCCCAGCCATCGGCCGCGAGTCGCCCCGCGAGTTCTTCGGAGTCGACCTCATTACGGGCGCAGCCAAGCGTGACGAGGGCAACGCGTGGAAGGGTGGTCACAGGGCCAGCGTACGGGGTGCCGATGGGGCTGCCGCGAGGGTCAGCCTCGGGCCTTCATGATGACGCTGACAAGCAGCACCACCAGCAGGGCGATGATCGCGATACCGATCATGCGGTTCCAACTCGGGTTGCGTGGCGCTTCGTCGAACGAGCGCCTTCCGTTTTCGAAGTCGGTGCGCATCGACGCGAACTGCTCGGGCACCCGACCCACGTCGAACTCGGCGACTGCCTCGTCGGGATTCAGGCCGATTGCCTGCGCGATCGCCCGCACATGTCCGCGTGCATAGCTGTCGGCACCGCACATCGCGAAGTCGTCATTCTCCATGGCTTTGAGCATCGACGGGCGAATGCGGGTAACCGCCGCGACGTCTTCTATTGACAGACCAGCCCTGCGACGACCATCGGCCAAGGTGCTACCAATAGTCATTGGTGTCGCCTTTCACTCGATGTCATGGTGACCATCATCCCCCCAGCGAGGCCAGCACGCCCGGCAGGTCCTCGGCCGTCACCAGCACCTCGCGCGCCTTGGACCCCTCGGTCGGGCCAACAACCCCCCGCGACTCCATCAGGTCCATGAGCCGGCCCGCCTTGGCGAAGCCCACCCTGAGCTTGCGCTGCAGCATTGAGGTAGAGCCGAACTGGGTGGTGACCACCAATTCGATCGCCTGCACCAGCAGGTCGTAATCGTCGCCAACCTCCTCATCGACCTCGCGTCGCGACGCTGCGGCCACGGCGAGGTCGTCGCGGTAGGCGGGCTGCGCCTGCGCCTTGCAGTGCTCGACCACCGCGCGAATCTCGGCCTCGGGGATGAAGGCCCCCTGAATACGCACGGCCTTGTTAGCACCCATCGGAAGGAAGAGCCCGTCGCCCTGGCCAACGAGCTTCTCGGCACCGGGCTGGTCGAGGATCACCCGGCTATCTGACAGGCTCGACGTGGCAAACGACAGGCGACTGGGCACGTTGGCCTTGATCAGCCCCGTCACCACGTCGACGCTGGGACGCTGAGTTGCGAGCACAAGGTGAATGCCGGCGGCGCGGGCCAGCTGGGTGATGCGCACCACCGAGTCCTCGACGTCGCGCGGCGCCACCATCATGAGGTCGGCCAACTCGTCGACGATCACCAGCAGGTAGGGGTAAGGGGTGAGCACCCGCTCGCTGCCAGGCGGCGGCACGAGCGTGCCCGAGCGCACTGCCTTGTTGAAGTCGTCGATATGGCGGAAGCCGAAGTGGGCGAGATCGTCGTACCTGTTGTCCATCTCCTTAACCACCCAGGCCAGTGCTTCGGCGGCCTTCTTGGGGTTGGTAATGATGGGGGTAATCAGGTGCGGGATGCCCTCGTACGACGTGAGCTCGACGCGCTTGGGGTCGATGAGCACCATGCGCACCTCTTCGGGCGTCGAGCGCATGAGCACCGAGGTGATGAGCGAGTTGATGCAGCTCGACTTGCCAGCGCCGGTGGCGCCGGCCACGAGGATATGGGGCATCTTGGCGAGGTTGGCGCATACGAATCCACCCTCGACATCCTTGCCGAGCCCCACGACCATCGGGTGGTGATCGTTGGTGGCAACGGCGCTGCTAAGCACGTCTCCGAGGCTCACCCACTCGCGGTCGGTGTTGGGAATCTCAATTCCGATCGCAGACTTGCCAGGAATTGGAGACAGGATTCGAACCTCGGCGCTGGCGACGGCGTAGGAGATGTTCTTGCTGAGGGCGGTCACCCGCTCGACCTTCACCGACGGGCCGAGCTCGATTTCATAGCGGGTCACCGTGGGGCCACGCTGGAATCCGGTCACTGCGGCATCAATGTCGAACTGCTTGAGTACCTCGGTGAGAGCCACGACGACGGCGTCGTTGGCCTTCGACGCCTTCTTGTGCGGAGGGCCGGGCTTCACCAGGCTCGCGGGCGGAAGGGTGTACATCACGTCGGAGCCCAGCGGCATCTGCTCACCCACGGTGGCCGCTCGGGGCGCGCGCGGCTTCGGCGGACGAGGTACCGCGGGATGACTGAGCACCACGGTCTGGTGCTCGTCTACAGGGGCCCCGACCGGTATGCCGGCGTCGGGCAGCGAGATGACCTCGGTGTCGTAACCATCGGCGGTGCTGGCGCCAGCCTCGACAACCGGCGACACGAAGGGTCGGTCTGCATCGAAGGTGCCGTCGTCGACAGCGGATTCGGCAGCCCCGTCGAGACCGAGCCTGCTGCGCATCGACCGACGAGCCTTGGCTCGTCGAGAGGGGACGCTAGCGGTGGATTCGTCGTGAGTACGCGCTTCATCAGAAGGCTCATCATCGCTCGCCAGGGCGCGGCGGGTCGAGGGGTGCCGGAGGGGCTCGTCGTCGTCGGCCGTGGTTGCACCGTTGCCTCGACGCAGCGCGGCTCGCGCTGAGCGAATGCGCGAGCCAATCGCACTCACGGGCGTCTTGGTGACCACCAGCAGCCCGAAGCACAGCAGCAGCAGGAGCAGCAGAGTAGTGACCACCGAGCCAACCGCCGCAACCACTGGCGAGGTCACTATCCAGCCAAGCCAGCCTCCCGCCGACCGCATGGCGGCCTGAGGGTCGCTGGGCGAAGGAGCCGAGTGAGCGAGATGCCACAGGCCGATCACCGCGATGGCGCAGGCGCCGCCCCCGATGAGAATGCGACCGTTGGCCGCCTGCTCGTCGGGGTGCCTCATCAGTCGAACGGCCGCCGCGACCAGCAGCAGCGGAACGATCCAGTCGAGACCGCCCACCGCCCCGGAGACCACCGAGACCACGATCGACGAGAGTGGACCCGAGGTGTGCCACCACATCGCCGACGACACCACCACCGCCAGCGCGAGGAGCAGCAGTGCGAGACCGTCTCGGCGGTGCGCGGGGTCGAGGTCGCGGGCGCCACGACCGACACGGCGCACAGCGTGCGCTAGAACGAGGGCGATGGTCAACCACACCCGGCGCAGCGCACGGCCGCAGCCGGTGAGCAGCCGGGCCAGGGGGCCGGG
>WLOZ01000372.1 GCA_009699025.1 Actinomycetota bacterium | reverse complement strand
TGGCGGCCGTGCCCGTGATCGGACGCACGCGATGAGCGCGCTGCTGGAAGTGAAGGATGTGCGCCTTTCGTATGGTGAACGCGAGGTTGTCCACGGTGTTGATCTGCAGGTGCCGGCTGGCCCCTACGGCCTCGGAATCATTGGTGAATCGGGGTCGGGCAAGACCACGATCGCACGCGCGCTGCTGAAGCTGCATCCGGTTGGGTCTGGATCGATCACCTGTTCGGGGGCAGACGTGCTGACGCTCCGGGGATCAGCGCTGTCGGCCTACCGCCGCGAGGTGCAGATGGTGTTTCAAGATGGCGACGGAGCGCTCGACCCTCGAATGTCGGTGCTCTCGTCAGTGTCGGAGCCCATGGCAATTCACGGCATTGTGCCGAAGCCCCAGCGTCGCGAGCGGGTGGGCGATCTGCTCGCGGAGGTGGGCCTGTCGGCCGACCTGATGGCCCGGTATCCGCATCAACTCTCCGGCGGGCAACGTCAACGCGTGGTGATTGCCCGGGCGCTGGCTCTGGAGCCGCGGTTGCTCGTTCTCGACGAACCCACGAGTGCCCTCGATGTGACCGTGCAGGAGCGCGTGCTGCAACTCGTCGAACGACTGCGCGAGGAACGCACGTTGGCGTACCTGCTGATCTCGCACAACCTCGCCGTCGTCGACCGGCTGTGCGAGTCAAGTGTGGTGTTGTATGAAGGCACGGTCATGGAGAGCGGTCGCACCCGAGACCTGCTCGATTCACCTGTGCACCCGTATACCCGAGCATTGCGATCGGCCGTTCCCGAGATCGGCGTTCACCGACCGGCTCTCACTCGCGTCGGCACCGGGGTAAGTGTGTCGCCGGCCGGGTGCACGTACTCCGAGCGCTGTCCGTTCGCGCTCGATATTTGTCGCGAGGAAGTTCCGGCCCTACTTGAGTTCGATGGCCGACAGGTCGCCTGTCACCGAGCTGGTGAGGCGACCGCCCTGACCCTCTAAGGCCCCCAGGATCTCCCGCCCTGGTCTCGCGTCGGGGGCACCCAAGCACGCACCTATCGCGCTCACGCGCCCCACCGATGCGCAGCACCGAGGCAGCTGGTCATTAGACTCCCACCACGCTGCGCACTGGAACGCCGACAGCCCTAGCCGAATTGACGCGCCACTGCCCGCAGGAAGGCGGTAGTTTCCTCCTCGCGGTTCTCGGGCTCATCCTCGGTCATGCCGTACGTGCGGTTGGCCGAGAGCTTCACGATCGTGACGCCCGACGTGGGGTCGACGTAAACGAACTGGTTGTACACACCGACCGCTTCGAACTCCCCGCGATCGCCCGGCGGCAGCCACCACTGGTAGCCGTAACCCTCGAACGTCGTGTGCCCCCCCACCAGCACGCGGCCGGACTGAAGGTGCGGCGCCGACGCGGTGATCGACGCTGCCACCCACTCGGCGGCCACCACCTGCTGGCTGTCGACCCGCCCGCCATTGCGGTAGAGCTCGCCGATGCGGGCGTAGTCGCGCGCCGTGAGTGCGAGCCCGCCGAACCCGAGCTCGACGCCCTGCGGGTCGACGAGCCACGCGCCCGGGTTGGTGAAGCCGAGCGGTTCCACCAACCGCGACTGCATGAAGGCGGCGAGGCTCTGCCCGGTGGCACTGCGCAGCAGCGCGGTGAGTGCCTGGGTGTCGGCGGAGTTGTAGCGGCAGAGGGTGTCAGGCGGCACGTCACACGACATCGTGGCGACGAACGCATCGAGGCCACCGCCCGCACCCGCCGAAGCCTCTCCCAGTCGAACGATGTCCGACTCGGGGTCGCTGTAGTCCTCGTGCCACCGGGCGCCTGACGACATCTGCAGGACACTGCGGATGGTGACCCCGTCGTAGGCCGAACCCGGCTCGACGCTCACGTATGAGCTGATGGGCTCCTCGATGCTGCCAATCAGCCCCTCCTGCAGAGCAATTCCGACCAGTGCCGACGTGAAGCTCTTCGCCACCGACATCGAGATCCACCGCACATCGGGCCCCCCGGTGAGGGAGTACGACTCGTGCCGCATGGTGCCCTCATGCAGCACGAGCAGCGCTGCGGTGTCGGTCTCGGCGAGGAACTGCTCGGTGTTGCTCTGCGCGCCGTCGAACTCGAAGGTCTCGACCAGCGCCACGTCGTTGCCACCCGGCCACGGCCGCGGGCTCGACGATGGTGCCATGGCACGGCTCGACACGAGCTCGTCGATGCGGGAGAAGTTCTCGTGCTGCTCGACGCCGGTGAACAGGCCGAGTTCGAAGAATGCGTGTGAGCCAGGGGTGAAGGTCATGGCCGCAACCTATCGGGCGCAGGCCCGCCGCACTCGACAATGTCTCCCTTGGGCACCCGACCCGGAGTAGACGAAGCACGCCGCGGGCCCGACCACTGAATCCCTGCGCCAGTTCGGACAAGGCGGGCGCATGTCCGAACTGGCGTAGGGATTCGGCAGCGAGGCGCCGCTTAGTCGCGTGAATGCCGCGGCGGACCCGCCGTTGGCCGAGTGTTAAGTTCTCAATAAGTTCTAGCGCGGCCAATTCTGACCTCACCACAAGCCACAGGAAGGCCGATCACGGTGTCGACACATCGCGGGTTCCGCCTCGTGCCACGGCGTGGCGACGACCCACTCCGCATCGACAGCGCGAGTCGGCTTCCTTCGGGTGATCTGCTGCTGGTGGGCTGGCACCCTGTCGCTGGGTCACTTTCGCTCAGCGTGGCCGGGCAGCACGCCGCGGCGTGGCGCTTCCCGCGCACCGACCTCGACGCAATGAACGAGCCCGGCCTGCCGCTGGCCTTCGTCGCACTTATTGCACCCGGATCAGAGCCCGACAACCCCACCCGGCTCACCTACCAGTTCACCCGACGTCGCAGCCACGACACAGCGCTGCGCACCGACACGCTCGACCCCCGAGCGGCGAGACGTTCCCTCAAGTTGGCCTTCTCATATCCCGGCGTGACGATGGCCGACGTTGAGCGCCACTACCGGCCGATGATCGCGGCACTCGAGCACAAATCCACAGCGCCGCCTCGGAGCATGGACGCCCTGGAGTTCGGGCTCCGCTACCTCGACCCCGCCTACTACCTCACGCGGTACCGCGACGTGGCGTCTGCGGGGGCCGACCCGATGACCCACTGGCTCAACCACGGGCTTCAGGAGGGTCGTTCGCCCCACCCCCTACTCGAAAGTGAATGGCACGAGTCGAATTACGGAATCCCCGGCGCCGATGCTCTGTCGGACTACCTCGAGAGCGGGTGGCTGGCCGGGCGCAGCCCGTCACCCCTGGTGAACCCCGGATCAGTGGGGCTTCGAGAATCGTCGATGTCGCCTCTGGTGTGGCTCGCCCATGAACTCCAGCAGGGGCGTGATGTCGACTGCGGATTCTTCGACACCCGGGTATGGGCCGAGTCCATGGGTGGCGACGCGCCCGCGCTCTCCCCACAGTCGCGGATCACCGAGTACG
>WLOZ01000371.1 GCA_009699025.1 Actinomycetota bacterium | reverse complement strand
TTGCCCCCTGGTACTTGCGCTTAAGCGCCAGAAATTCGTCGTAGGTGGTCGCGAACTCGGTGGTTCGCGCCGTGGGGTCGGTGGTCACAAAGTACAGCCACGGACCGACTGCAGGACTCAGCGCAGCGTCGAGGGCAGCCTCCCCCGGTGAGCTGATGGGGCCAGGCGGAAGCCCCTTGACCAGGTACGTATTGAACGGTGAGTCCACCTCGAGGTCTGAGGCCGAGAGGGCGAGGCTGTTGGTGCCGAGCGCATAGTTAACCGTGGAATCGAATTGCAATTTCATCCCTGCGGCGAGTCTGTTGGAGATCACCCGCGACACCTTGGCGTAGTCGCTCGGCGCCACCTCGGCCTCGAGCAGACTGGCGATGGTCACCACCTGCTCGGGGGTGAGCCCTCGAGCCTTGGCCCGCGTGACAAGGTCGAGAGTGTCGGACGCCTTCTGGAAACGGGCCGTCATCGCTCGCAGGAGGCTGGTGGCCGTGGTGTCGGGCGCGAGATCGTAGGTTGCGGGGAACAGCCACCCCTCAGGATTGCCTTCCGCCTCGGCGGGGAGGTCGATGGCCTCGGGCCGGGTGAGCGCCGCTCGGAATTCAGAGGCGGGAATCCCCGTCGCCTCCGAAGCCTTGGCCACAATGGCGCGCAGCCTCGCACCCTCGGCGATCACCAGTCGAGATCCCGATCGAGAGGCCGGGTCGAGCATCAGCAGAAACGCGGCGCGCGGCTCCATGCGGGTGTGCAAGGTGTAGCGCCCCGGTGAGAGGGTCCTCTCGTCGGCCGTGGCGACGTCGACAAAAGGTCGCGCCAAGGCGATGACGTCGGCCTTGACGAGAGCGGTGGCGATCTGGGTGAGCGAGGCTCCCGCAGGGATCTCAACCACCACGCTGCCAACCCCCTGCCCCACGTAGTCGTCAGGCGTGGATCCACCGCGACTGAGCAGTGCCACAGCGACGGCACCAATGGTCACCAGTGCGAGAGCAAAACTCAGCCAGGGAAGCACCCTCCGGGCGTGGTGCTCATGGTGATCGTTCATCTGAAACCCAAACTCACTCATCGGCGCCGCCACTGACGAGATCGCCCGCGGAAAGCCCCGACAGTCGTTCGCGCTCGAGTGCGCTTTCGACGATGACAACCGCCGCTGCCTGGTCGATGACCGCCCGCGACGTGCGCACCGAGCGGCCCGACTCGTGTAGCGAGCGCTGGGCCGACACGGTGGTGAGCCGCTCGTCGACCAGACGCACCGGCACCCTGACGCACTGTGCCAGTGCCGCCGCGAATTCGCGGGCGGCGTCGGAGGCGGGGCCATCGGCGCCGGAAAGATTGCGTGGAAGCCCGACAATGACCTCGATGGCCTCGTGCTCGACGACGAGGCTCGCCAGCGCTGCGAGGTCGCCCTCGCCTCGCGTGACCGTGGTGAGCGGGAATGCCATCATGCCCGAGGCATCACTGCGTGCCACTCCGATGCGGCGACTGCCGAGGTCGATGCCCAGCCGGACGCCCGGACGCATGCGATCAGCCCTGCTCCAACGTTGCGGCGACCGCCGCGAAGGCGGCGTCGATTCCGTCGATGTTCGCGCCGCCACCCTGTGCGATGTCACCCTTGCCCCCACCTCGGCCCCCGACGGCGGGCAGTGCCCCCTGCAGCACCGAGTTAGCCGTGGCCCCCTGAGCCATGGCGCGCTCGTTGAGTGCCGCGACGAGCGCCACCTTGCCCTCGTCGATTGAGGCACCGAGCACCACAGCCGCTACCTCAGGCTTGGCCATGCCACGTCCCTTAAGCACCAGTTCACGCAGGTCGGCCGCCGAGGTTCCTTCGGGGGCAACGAAGGTCCAGAGCCGGTAGGCGCCCACGTCGTTGCCGGTTCCGATGACTCCCTCTGCGCTCGCGCTGAGCTGGGCACGGCGCACTCGGCTGAGCTCGCGTTCGGCGTCCTTGAGCCGGCCGATCATGGCGTCGACCCGCTCGGGTAGTTCCTCAGGCCGCGCCTTCAGTGCCTCGGCGAGCTGAGACACCAGCAGGTGCTCACGGGCGAGGAAGCGGTAGGCGTCGGTGCCCACCAGCGCCTCAACCCGCCGCACCCCCGTTCCGATCGACCCCTCTGACAGGAAGGTGACCACGCCCACCTGGCCCGAGCGCTGCGCGTGCGTGCCGCCGCAGAGCTCGTGGGCCCAGTCGCCCACCGACACCACGCGCACGACGTCGCCGTACTTCTCGCCAAACAGCGCCATGGCACCCAGGGAGCGCGCTTCCGGCTGGCTCATGCGATGGGCGGTTACGGGGAGATCAACGGCGAGGATGTCGTTAACGCGGGCCTCAACGTCGGCCATCACGCTGGCCGGCACGGCCGACGCGGAGGGGAAATCGAAGCGCAGTCGGCCCGGGGCGTTTTCGGACCCCATCTGAGTTGCCGTGTCGCCTAGTGCCTCACGGAAAGCGCGATGAATGAGGTGGGTCGCGGTGTGCGCGCGGCTGATGGCGCGGCGACGCTCGAGGTCAACCCGGCCGACCGCGTCACTTCCGGACACCGCCTCGCCCGACACGACCTTGCCCCGGTGCACAATCAGCCCGGGCACTGGGCTCTGCACGTCGTACACGTCGATGACTGCGCCATCGACCTCGATGCGGCCCTGGTCAGCAAGCTGTCCGCCGCCCTCGGCGTAGAACGGCGAACGGGCGAGGACGACCTCGACCTCGTCACCCTCGGCAGCCGACTCAACCACGATGCCGTCGCGCAGGATTCCGGCCAGTGTGGTGTCGGTAACCACCTCGTCGTAGCCGGTGAAGGCGGTGACCCCTGATCGGTTCATCACCGAGCGGTACTCGGTATCGGCTACCAGGCCGGCCTTGCGCGCTCGCGCATCGGCTTTGGCCCGGGTGCGCTGCTCGCCCATGAGCCTGCGGAAACCCTCTTCGTCGACTGACAGTCCCTGCTCGGCCGCCATCTCCAGGGTGAGATCGATGGGAAATCCGAAGGTGTCGTGCAGGGAGAACGCCTGCGTGCCCGACAGCGCGGAGCTGCCCGTGGTGCGCACCTCGGTGACGGCCATGTCGAAGATCTGGGTACCGCGCTCGAGCGTCTGGAGGAACGCGGCCTCCTCATTGGCAGCGATGCTCGAGACCCGGCCAAGGTCGCCCGTGAGTTCGGGATACTGCGGTGCCATCGCCGCGATGGCAACCTCAACGAGCTCGGAGATGGTGGGCTCGTCGGCGCCGAGGAGGCGCATCTTGCTCACCACGCGACGCAGGATGCGGCGCAGCACGTAGCCCCTGCCCTCGTTACCGGGCAGCACGCCGTCGGCGATGAGGAAGGCGCAGGTGCGGGCGTGGTCAGACACCACACGAAGCGCCACGTCGAGGCGCGGGTCGGCGCCGTAGCGCGTGCCCGAGAGCTCGACCGCGCGGTCGAGGATCGCCCGGGTGGTGTCGATCTCGTAGATGTTGTCGAC
>WLOZ01000370.1 GCA_009699025.1 Actinomycetota bacterium | reverse complement strand
GTGAGGTCGAAGTCGGCGGCCGAGTCTTCGACCAGACCGAGCACCAGCGAGGTGGTGCCCATCTTCAAGTAGGTGGAGATTTCGGCGAGGTTGGCGTCGCCCACGATCACATGCAGCCGGCGGTACTTCTCGGGGTCTGCGTGCGGTTCGTCGCGCGTGTTGATGATGGGTCGCTTCAGTGTGGTCTCGAGGCCCACCTCCACCTCGAAGTAGTCGGCCCGCTGCGACAGCTGGAAGCCTGACCGGCGGCCCTCCTGCCCAATGCCTACGCGCCCGCTGCCGCACACCACCTGGCGCGATACGAAAAAGGGTGTCATCACCCGCACGATGTCGGCGAAGGGAGTGTCGCGGCGCATGAGGTAGTTCTCGTGGGTTCCGTAGGAGGCGCCCTTGTTGTCGACATTGTTTTTGTAGAGGTTGATGCGCTGCCCGCCCGGCGCCTGCGCCGCGAGTTCTGCCGCGCGCGCCATAATGCGCATTCCGGCGGCGTCCCAGATAACAGCGTCGCGAGGAGTGGTGATCTCGGGCGACGAATACTCGGGATGTGCGTGGTCGACGTAGAAACGGGCGCCGTTGGTGAGGATGAGGTTGGCGAGGCCGATGTCATCATCGGTGAGTTGGCTGGGGTCGGCGTCGGCGCGCGTCATGTCGAATCCGCGGGCGTCGCGCAGAGGCGACTCCTCGTCGTAGTCCCAGCGCGGCGTGCGGCGCTGCGTCGACGTTGAATGCCCGTAGGCGTTGACCACCTGCGACGAGAGCATCATCGCGTTCATATTCGGGTGACCGGGCACGCTGATGCCGTACTCGGTCTCGATACCCATCACCCGCTGCACGCCCACGGTTACAGGGTAAGCGCGGGCGTGCAAGGGGTCGATGGCGACTGCCCAATAGGGTCTAGACCTTCTGGGTACGGGTCGCGGTGCCGATGACCTTGGTGCCCTTGCGTTGACTGATGGTCATTCTGCTGGTGCCGGTGTTGAGGGCGATCGTGCAGGAGACCCGCTTGGCGCTGCCTGTGCCTGTGACCGTGCACATTACGGTGCGCTTGGTGGCGCCGGTGCTGGTGAGTGTGAAGCTGGTGGCGGTGGTGCCGGGTTTGAACGTGCCCTTCCACACTCTGGCGACATGGGTCCAGGCCACTGCAAACGGCGTGACTGCGGCTGTCTTCGTCGATGCTGGGCCCGAGCCGGCCGCATTGATGGCCTTCACGGTGAACGCATATGCCACGCCGTTGGTCAGGCCTGACACGGGGCACGACAGGCCGCTGGTGGTGCAGGTGCGGGTGGCTCTTCCAACCCGAGGCGTGGCGGTCACCTTGTAGCTGGTGACAACGTTTCCACCATTTGTCGCCGGACGTTGCCATGACACCGTGGCTGACCCGTTTTTGGCCACCGCGACAGGTGACCGTGGTGCTGACGGGGCTGCAATCACTTCAGCAGACGCGCTCGACTCCGCCGGGGTCGCTGTTCCAGTGCCATTGCTGGCCGTGACGATCACCTTCAGGTATCGGCCACGCTGGACAGCGGGAATCGTGTACGAGGCCTTGGTAGCCGACGGAATGGCGGTCCAGCCCCCTGTGCCAGTGAGTGAGGACTGCCACACATACGACAGGGTCGGACGACTTGTGGCTTGATTGCTCACGGTTGTGGCTGCGGTCACGGTCGAACCCACCCATGCCTGCCCGGTGATGCTCACTGACGGCACATCAGGAGTCACGGCGTACACATTGTGGGAAATCACCCAGCTATTCGGGGCCGTGGTTAACGTCGTGAAGGCCGCGTCACTCGCTGTTGAACGCACCAGCGGGTAGGTGTCGAGTGTCACTGCCGACTGAACGGTTTGCGCAGCCCATCCATTGAGCGTCGAGTCGTAGTTGTCTGCCGACATCGCCGTGTAGTTGAGCAGGCCTTCCATGTCGCTCACGTTCAAGACTGACCAGCCGCCCAGGTTCTGGTCAAACGCCGTCGCCTCATAGAACATCGTGTACATGTTGGTGACGTTGCTGACATCCCAGTTACCGATGGGCTGGTTGAACGGTGTTGATCGGAACATGTAACTCGTGTTGGTGACGTTGCTGGTATTCCAGTTACCGATGGGCTGATTGAACTGCGTGCCCCAGAACATGCCCAGCAGGTTAGTGGCGTTGCTGGTGTTCCAGTTCGCCAGTGGCTTGTTGAAGGGATTGCCGCGGAACATTTGATTCATAGTGGTGACGTTGCTGACATCCCAGTTGCCGAGGGGCTGATTGAACGAACCCGCGCCTGTGCCGTTGTAGAACATCGCCAGCATGGTGGTGACGTTGCGCGTGTTCCAACCGGAGATATCTCCATTGAACTTACTCGCGAAGTCGTTGTAAAACATGAAACTCAAATCAGTGACGCTGGCTGGCAGGGTGGCGGGCACCGTGGTTAGGTTGGCGGCGTTGAAGAACGCGCCTGACAGGCTGGTTAAAGTGGACGCAAAGGTGCTGACCGAGGTGATGGTCTCAGCACCTTGATACGGATTCTCTCCAATGCCGAAACCGGTGAGGTTGGTGCCGTATATGCGCACGGTGTGGTCGCCGTCGGCCGTGTAGGTATGGGAGGGCAGTGCTCCCAGAGGGCTGTTGAGAGGGCTGGTGACGGCACTGCCGTCTCCCCAGTTGATGCGGATGTTGCTGATCGTTCCGGACAGTGGCATTTCGACAGTGGTGCTGCCGGTGGTGCGCACGGTGAGGGTCATATCGGCGGCGTAGGTGATGGACGAGGCCGTGGGCGCAGTCACGATCCCCACCCCTGCCAAAGTGGCCACCATCAACCCAGTCAGGGCCGTGCGCAGTGTTGCGGGTCGGAGGGAACCGTGGGTTGACGGATTAGCGCGCATGACCTGATTACTCCTCGATAGTGGACACTTCTCGACGTCATCAAACAGGCAAATTCCCGATTGTCAATGGTGGCATAGGGATATCCCTAGTGCAGTGAAGTCACTCATCCATGCGCTTCGGTGATACCAGTGCCTCTGAGTGACGGATGAGCGAGTCGAGGGACGTGGGGCGCCGTAGCGCGATAGGTACGTGCTTGGGTGCCCCCGATGCGAAAGGGGTTAGAGGTATTGGCCGGTGTTGGAGACGTTGTCGATCGAGCGGCCAGCCTCGGTACCGTGCTTACCCTGAATGAGAGTGCGGATAAACACGATGCGCTCTCCCTTCTTGCCGGAGATGCGTGCCCAGTCGTCGGGGTTGGTGGTGTTGGGGAGGTCCTCGTTCTCGCGGAACTCGTCGAGGCACGAGTCGAGCATGTGCTGCACGCGGATACCGCGCTGGCCCACGTCGAGGAAGTCCTTTATCGCCATCTTCTTCGCGCGCGACACGATGTTCTCGATCATGGCGCCGGAGTTGAAGTCCTTGAAGTACAGCACCTCCTTGTCACCGTTGGCGTAGGTGACCTCAAGGAAGCGATTGTCGTCGACCTCG
>WLOZ01000037.1 GCA_009699025.1 Actinomycetota bacterium | reverse complement strand
TAGATAACACCGTTCAGATTTGTAGAGTCAACTGGCCCCTGACGTGCTGGTTCATCGGCACCGGCATCCGTGTCTGAACGTTGTTATCTTTTTCGCTACCGTGTACCGTGTGAGCACACTTGTGGCCCGCTGACCGCGACCAACCAGGCTAAGGACACCTCATGGCACCGACAGAAATTGGGCTGAGTATCGAGCCAACAGACCGTGTGCGCGACTACACCAGTCGATTCGCGCGATTCCTCGACGACCACGTGGCGCCGATTGAGGCCGAGTTGGCGACCAAGGACGCCGGCACGTCGGCGGTGCCCGCACTTGATGCCGACGGGCGCATGCACCCGGCCGTGCAGGAGGCTCGCGGGCAGGTACGCCGTCAGGCCGGATCGCTGGGGCTCTACGCCCCCCACATCAGTACCGAATTCGGCGGCGGCGGGTTCAGCCGGGTCGAGATGCATCACGTGGAGGAGTTCGTCTACCGAAACTCCGGCCTCGGCCTCGGCCTTGCGGCGCTCGCCTGGACCGAGGGACCCAGCCCCGCGCACGAGCATCTGTCACCTGCGATTCGAGAGCAGTACCTCGACCCCATCGTGAGCGGCCAGATGTCGACCGGCTTCGCGAATACCGAGCCCAGCGTTGGTTCCGACTTTCTCGCCATGGGCGCACGCGCGGTCAGTGATGGCAGCGACTGGATTCTTAGCGGCACCAAGAAGTGGATCACCAGCGCCGCCTTCTCTGACACGTTCCTCGTCACGTGCGTGACGCAGCCAGGTGCGGGCACCAAGTCGCTGTCGATGTTCCTCGTCGATGCCAACGACGCCGGGTTCAGGCGCGGAGCCAACAACCCCTCCATGATGAACGACGGCCTCACCGGCGAACTGCACTTCGATGACATCCGTCTGCCAGCAGAACGCTGCGTGGGTGAGATCGGAAGCGGCTTCGCCCTCGCGATGTCGTGGATTAACTGGCGGCGGCTGTGCCGCGGCGGCATGTGCGCGGGGTGGGGAGACTGGCTGGTCACCCGCGCGATCGAACACTCGCACGAGCGAACGTCCGGCGGCAAGCCGATCGCAGACCTGCAGGCGGTGCAGCACCTCATCGCCCAGATGGACCTCGACACGTATCAGGCGCGCGCCACGTCATTGGTCGCCCAGGCCGAACTCGATCAGATGGGAGCTTTCAGCATCCCGCTGTCGCGGGAGGCGCCACGGCTGATCAGCCTGGTAAAGGTCATCAATGACGAGGCCTTCTATCGAGTGGCCGATCGAGCGGTGCAGGTACACGGTGCCGCTGGCCTGGCGATCGGCACACCCGAGGAGAAGTTGTTCCGAGTGGCCCGCAATCTCCGCATTCCTGCCGGTACTACTGAGATCCAATACAACGCAATTTCCCGAGGACGGTTCCGGGAAAAGTTGAGTGGATGAGCAGCCTGCACGAGGTGAGCCTGCAGCGCGACGACGCGAGTGCGGCTCGGCCGCGGTTGACTCAACTGTCCCCCGGCGGGGGATGCGCCTGCAAGTTGCCGCAGGCCATGCTCGACGACGTACTCGGCATGATCGGCACTACTGCTGGCGTACTGGGAAGTGAGTCAGCGAATCTTCTGGTGGGCCTGCAGGCGCCAGACGATGCGGCCGTGTACGCGATTGACGACCATCGAGCCTGGATCGTCACTGTTGACTTCGGCACGCCGGTGGTTGATGACCCGTACCTCTGGGGACGCATTGCTGCCACCAATGCACTGTCTGACGTGTATGCCATGGGCGGACGCCCGCTGCTCGCGCTCAACTTGCTCGCCTGGCCCCTCGACCTCGATCGCACCATGCTTGCCGAGGTGCTCGAGGGGGGGCGACGTGCAGTCGTCGACGCAGGTGCCCTCATCGTGGGCGGCCACAGCATCGATGACCCCACTCCGAAGTTCGGCCTGGTGGGCATCGGGGAGGTTGAACGAGATCACCTGCTGACCAAGGGAGGTGCATGCAACGGTGACCTTCTGATCCTCACCAAACCACTCGGAGTCGGAATCGTGAGCACCGCGATCAAGCGAGGTCTGGCCCCAGCGGGGTTGGTGGAGGCCGCTGTGGAGTCGATGATCCGGCTCAACGCAAACGCGGCTGACGTCGCCCACCGCGCCACTCTCCGCGGCGGTACCGACGTGACCGGCTACGGCCTACTGGGTCATCTTCACGAGATGACGAAGGCTGCAGGTCTCGTTGCGCACCTCCATGCCAACTCGGTGCCCGTCCTCGCTGCAGGGGCCGACACGGTTGCTCAACTGATCGTCGAGGGATGTGCACCCGATGGTTCGCGCCGCACGCTCGCCCATGCACTGTCGACAGGGTGGTTCGAGCCGGGTGGGTTACCCGACAACACTCAACTGCTGCTGGCCGACGCTCAAACCTCGGGAGGCCTGCTGCTCGCAGTTCCCCCAGCGATCGTCGACGTCGTGTTAACTGAACTGCACGACGGCGGTGACCGCGCGGCTGCCGTCATCGGTCAGTTCACCGCCCCCACACCCGAGCACAAACCCGGAACCGTGACCGCCAGTGCCACCACCATCTGAGAGGCCGGAAATGACCTCACCTCTCACCCCGATATCGGCGCTTGCGTGCGTCACTGGCCGGTTCCAGCCGGTGCATCGGCAGCACATGGAACTCTTCGAGTTGGCATTAGCCGAGGCCGATCACCTCATCGTCGCAATCACCAACCCCGACATCCAGGCCCGGCAGGAGGTGGCCACGTCACTGCACCGGCACTCCGTGGCGGCCAACCCGTTCACCTACTTCGAACGAGTTCAACTGATGACGAGAGCGCTCGACGCGGCCGGTTACCTCAGTCGAACCACCATCGTGCCCTTCGACCTCACCCGGCCCGAGGTGTGGACCGACTATGTGCCACGCAGCGCTCGTCACTTCGTTCGGGCTCACACCGACTGGGAGCGTCAGAAGGCCGGCTGGCTTCGCGACGCCGGCTACGCCGTCACCCTGCTCGAGGGCGATCCGCAGCAACGAATCTCGTCGACCGACATTCGCAGGTTCCTCGCCATAAAAACGACGCCAGGATCGACAGGTTCAGGCGACGAATGGCACGAGCTCGTACCGAACGCGACCATCGCACTGCTAGAGAAACTCTGGGCTGCAGCCGACGCCAGCGAGAGTGACCTGTGAGGCCAGCCGGCTACGGCGAGGATCAGCCGCGCCTCAGTGACGATCGATTGCCAGTCATTGTGATCACCCTTGATGGGCTCGGCGACCGTCCGGCCCCCGAGCTCAGCAGTGCCTCGGCAGCCATCGGCATGGCCCCCGGGCCGATGCTGGCGGCCGGACTCACTCCCTCGGAGGCAGCATCAACACCTGTCCTCGACCGGCTCACAGTACGCGGGGCCTGCGGGTGGCACCTCCCCTTCGGATGGGGTGTAGCGCCATCGTCGGAAGTCGCTCATTGGTCGATGTTCGGGTACGGCGACATCGCGTTTCCGGGTCGCGCAGTGTTGGAGGCACTCGGTGCCGGCATCGATATCGCGGCCCATCAGGCCATCACGTTCGCAGCGCTTCGCACCAGCCGCACGCAGGTTGCCCCCGACGGCGAGAGCGTGTGGATCACCGGAAGGGTCGCACGCAGCGACCCCTTCGACAGCAGCGACGCAGCGGCCCTCTGGAATGAACTGGAGCCTCTCTTCGCCCAGCACGCGGTTGGCGTGCACCACCTCGGTCGCGGCGAAGCCATCCTGACTTTCACCGAGCATGCCCGCGGAGACATCACCGACTCCGATCCATTCTTCGAAGACTTTCATCCGTGGCTCCGCGTTCGGTCCACGTCACCAGCCGGTGAGCGCCTCGCCACCGAACTGAACGCGCTATTGATAAGCGCGAGGAAACTGCTCATGCGGTCGGAAATCAACGCGAGCCGTCGCGAGGCACACAAGCCAGCCTTCGACGTGGTCACCACCAAGTGGTCAGGCTCGCGCGAGGAGGTGCCTTCCTTTGAAGAACTCACCGGAGTCGCGGGAGCTGCCGTTACCAGCTCTCGCCTTTACCGAGGTCTGGCCTCACTCCTCGGTATGACATCGATTCACCATGTTTTCGAGGGCGATCTCGTTGCCAATTCCGGCACCGACATTGCCGCCCGGCTGCGTCTGGCTGAGGATCTCATCGATGGTGGCGCCCGCTTCGTGCACGTTCATACCAAGGCGACCGACGAAGCCGGCCACACCAAGCGTCCTCGATTCAAGGCTGACGTCATCGAGAGCATCGACTCAGGCCTCGCGGGCCTCGACGACCTCGCCCATCGAGCGGTTATCGCCATCACCGGCGACCACGCAACACCGTCGACCCATGGAGTGCTGCACACGGCCGATCCCACTCCGCTATTGATCCTTGGCCCCACGGTGAGGCCCGACCGTGTCACCACCTTCGGCGAGGCGCCGTACCACGACGGCTGGTACGGCAATGTGTCTGCGCGCCAGTTACTACCGCTGCTATTCGGGCACGCCAATCGGCCGGTCTTCCTCGGGCACCGTGCCACGCCCCGCCAGACACTGGCCCTGCCCGACAACCCCGAACCCATGACAGTCAACAACGACGAGTCACCCTCGGCGACGCCGCAGTAGGCGACGAGGGGGGTTAGGTGAGAATCGGCTGCGCCAACGAGTCGAGGAACAGCTGACACCACCGGTCGACATCATGCCCATGCACCTGAGCACGCAGCGCCGACATGCGCCGTTGTTGTTCAGGCCGGTCGGCCGCGAGTGCGGCCTCCATGGAGTTCTTGAGTGCGGCGATATCGTGCGGATCGACCAACCAGGCTGCGTCGAGTTGCCGCGCGGCCCCCGCGAATTCGCTCAGTATCAATGCTCCGTCGTTGTGAAGTCGCGTCGCCACGTACTCCTTGGCCACCAGGTTCATGCCATCGCTGCGCGGGGTCACCATCATGATGTCGGCGGCGACATACATCGCGACCAACTCCAGCAGGTCTAGCGGTTGCTGCAGGTAGTCGACGTGCAGCAGGTCCGCTCCGCCGCACGCGTCGTTCGTTCGACTCACCAGGCGTTCGATGTCGTGGCGCACACGCCTGTACTCATGCGCGGACTCTCGTGACAGCACTGCCTTTTGAACCATGACGACCCCACGGTTGTGTGCGGTGCGGTCGGTGAGCAGTTCTGCGAATGCTCGGATGCGCAGGTCGATGCCCTTGGTGTAGTCGAGGCGGTCAATGGCCACTATCAGCGTTCGCGGATCGCCGAGTTCGCCTCGAATCTGTGCCGCCCGCTCGACCACCTCGGGCATGGCAGCCGCAGCCGCATAGAGCTCGGTGTCTATTCCCACCGGGAAACACCCCACGGCAACATCCCTACGTGATGCGAACTCGTCGACCACCACCCGGCCCGCTTCACTCCTAAGAGCCAAGCAACGCTGGGTGGCGGCTAGAAAGTGGGCGACGTCTCCCTCGGTTTGGAACCCGATGACATCTGCACCCAGCATTCCTTCGAGCAACTGCCTACACCAGGGCATCTGCTCAAACAATTCGTCGGCTGGAAAGGGTGTGTGAAGGAAGAAGCCGATTCGCACATCTGGCCGAAGACGTCGAAGCATCGAGGGCACGAGTTGCAGTTGATAGTCGTGAACCCACACCATGCCGCCCTCGGAAGCGCGCGCTGCAGCACGCGCGGCGAACATCTCGTTGACCTGGCAGTAGGCGGCGAAGTCGCTACCGCGATACACGGGCGCTACCTCTGCGCTGTGGTAAAGCGGCCAGAGTGCGGAGGTGCAGAACCCGAGATAGTGAGGTGACCAAACCCCGCGATCGAGCACGATCTCGTCGAACTCGCACGCTGCAACCACCGGATTGTCGAGTGCATCAGCCACGCCCTGATCGCAGGATCGGCCGGCCGACCCAATCCACAGCGCCCGACGATTGCGCAGCGCTGACTGGAGAGCGCTCACCAGACCCCCGGGCGAGCGCCGGTACGACAGCGCGCCGTCATCGTCGCGCACTAGTTCAAACGGAAGCCGGTGGGCGACGACAACGAGATCCACAGGCTCCGACATGGCTAACTCCAGGAGCGGGTCCGACAGCGGACTATCCGCCGACCAGTCCGCCCGCCCACGGATTGAGCCGCGCCATCTCGAGCATGTGCTCTTTGGTAGCGCCCGCGGCGGCGTGGCTTCCGGATGCCACCCCGAATGATTCCGACAGGAACGCGCTGGCTTCGAGCAACTTGTCCCACGAAACTCCGGTCTCGATACCGCATTCGTTGAACATGTTGACGAGGTCTTCAGTGCAGAGGTTGCCATGGTTACCGGTGAGGTGCGGGAATCGAATGCCCCCACCAATTCCGCACAGTGCACCTTCAAAGGTGCGCACACCTGCCTGCATAGCAGCCAACGCATTCACCAGCGCCATGCCGTTGGTGTTGTGCAGGTGAATTCCCACCTTGAGGTCAGGGAAGGTGTCTCGCACGCTGCTGCACAGCTCGAAGACCTTCTGCGGACCGTCAGCGCCTGCGCTGGTCGCGACATAGATTTCATCGACTCCGAGGTCAACGATTCGGCCGATGAGCGCCATGCTCCGCTCGAGGGGGATATCACCCTCGTAGGCGCAGAACATGGTCATGGCAACTGCCACCACCACGTGCACGTCGGAGGCGCGGGACACGTCAACGATCTCCCCGATCACTTCCACGTTTCTGTCGACGCTCATGTTCTGGTTCTTCAGGTTGTATGCCTCGCTCACGCAAATGAGACCGACCAGCTCTCGCAGTCCAACGTCGGACGCTCGTTCGGCACCCTTACGGTTGGGCACCAGCGCTCGGTAGGTACACGATCCGGGGTCGGGGAGTCGACGGAAGAGCGCCTCGGCATCGGCCAGGGCAGGAATCACGTCGGGCCGCACGAAACTAGTGACTTCAATGCGCTGCAACCCGGTTGCCAACAGGTGCTCGACGAGTCCCACCTTCTGGTCGGTGGTGTACACCTCGCTCAGGCTCTGAAGACCATCTCGAGGTGACACTTCCACGATTTCTACTGACTCAGGGAAAATCAACGCACTCTCTCCTCATGTTGGTTCCGAACTATGAATGACGTGCCCCACCGTGGGTTGGCTGACTAGGCCCCAGCAACGGCCGCCAGCACCTCATCAGTGCTCAATACCTTCCCATAGAGGCGTGGGATCACCCGCAGCGTGGCATCGTGCATTTCCTGGGAATCAGCACCGCACGCATCTTCTACGAGAATGCACTGGTATCCCCGGTCAGCGGCGTCGCGCAGGGTGTGCTCGACGCACATGTTGGTCGATACTCCGGCGAAGATCAGAGTGTTGGTGTTGTAGGCACGCAGGATGAGGTCGGCAGGCGAGGCGGTGAATCCACTCGGCGTGAGCTTGTTGATCACGCGCTCGTCTCCGACCGGCTTAATCTCGTCGATGATCTCGTGCTCGCGGGTACCCACTCGATTGAGGGTTCCGCGGCAGAGTTCCTTCATCATCGGTCCGAGGTCGGAGTAGTCCTGAGTCTCCGCTCCGTAGGTGAAGTACAGCACCCGGAGGTTCTTCTCGCGGAACGTCGCCAACAGTCTCTGAACATTGGGAAGCACCGTGCTCGCGATTCGCTCGAATCGGTAGACGGATTCGGCTGCCTTGCCCTCGCGGGCGAGCTTCGCGCCCAGCCCGTGGTCGGGACTACCGGTGGCGTACTGGAGGTCGACGAGGACCAGGCAGGCGTCTTGTGAGTCGATCTCGAACGTGGGCGTGAAAGCTGCCACGTAGTCGGTTGCGCCTGCAGTGCCAGTGTTGTCAGTCATGTCTTGAGCTCCTTCGATACAAGGATTGACTCGCGGATTGACGCTTTTCGGCCATCGGGGCTTGCGCTCTCGTTGCAGTTGAGGTGAACGTTGAGCCGGGCTTCCGCTTCGCCCGCCAGCCACGTGGAGGCGAACAACTCAGCGACTTTGCATACACAACACCTGATGTGCGTGGCACACAGCTCTGCGTGGACACTAGTGGGCTATCGCTCTGCGTTAACAATGTATACAACACGTGACAAGGGGCGTCAACAGTCCCGAGTCACGGGTTCGGAGCCGTCAGAGAGGGCACACCGATCCGCCAGCAGTGCACTCGGCTCGATTCAGGGCTGGGGCTCCAGACGCGAGCGAAGAACCACCGTCTCACCCGGCCCCATGGCCACGCGGGCGCGCACGATGGCCCAAGGGGCGTACCAGTCGGGCTCCGGTGAGTCGGAGTAGCCCGAAGGCGGAGTGGCGGGCTCGACGGTCACCGACGCCTCCGAAGGCAGCGTCAGGGACCACCGCGAAGCGCTGACGCCCTCCGACGCGGGCACTTCGAAGCGAACCACCCCCTGGCTCGCTTGCTCGACCAAGCCTGCTGGCGAGTGCAGCAGGAAGGACACCACGACCGTGCGACGGGCCGACGCAGCGAGGGTGTCCGCCACGATGACCGTCGACGCGCCCACTCCGACCTGTCGCTTCCACGAGACGCCCGGTAGGGCAGCGGGCGCGGTCATCCGCAGCCACGAGCGCTGCGTCACGACGATCGATCCGGCCGCCGCGGGGAGTTGCTCCAGCCAGCCAGAGTCGGCCTCGACCGTCACGACCGAGTGTGCCGCCGACGAAGTCCTCCACTCAAGCGTCCCGGGTGTCGGGCTGAACCCGTATTCCTGGCGTCCCAGATCGCCCAGCACGACCTCTTCACCGGACATCACGATCACATTGCCGAGATCCTGGTGAGAGTGGAAAACAGATTGGTTGGGCACCGCCGAGAGAAAGGCATACAGCGAGCTCGCCCCAGAGTTCACGCACCCGTATCTCGGGGAGGCTACGTAGGCGAGCCGAGACGGGGGCGGCTTCGGAACGACAGGTGTGCCCAGGTCGATCAGGGCAGCGATGCCGTCGGGAACTAGCCCGGCCATTCCCACCGGCGGCGCAATCTTTGAGCGGGCCTGCTCAGCTAGGTAGATGCGGCCGACGTTGGAGCCAGCGCCGAGTTGCGAGCGCAGCCCCGCCAGCGCCGAGGCGCGGTCGATGTGCCAGTACCAGGCCTCCGTATCCTCGGCCATAGGATTATTGAGCTTGGCGCACGTCTCCATCCAGCGCGCCGGACTCGACAACCCGTCGATTCCGGCCAGGGCCAGGCGAATCTCCGGGCTGGCCGTCAACCGCGCGGTCTGGACCAGCGGGGCAAGCGCTGAGAGCTCGTAGTCGGTGTACATCAGGCCCTCGTTGGTGGGCCCTCCCGCCACTCCCCAACCCTGCGGCGCGGTGACCTTGCGCCGCAGGACATCAGCAGCCGAGGCCACTCCGGCCGAGCCGGTCACCGGGTCGTCAGGAAGTATGGCCAGCGACGCGAGCACCACGGCGGCAGCCGTCACAGTGACGTGATTGCTGTGCGGAGGCGCCAGGGCCAGATGGTGGTAGGCGCCCCTAGGGCACACCCACGGCAGCACCATTCGGTCTCGAAGCGCGGCGACGACCTTCTTGCGCGTCTCTGCCGGCAACCACGGTCGAAGCCACGAATACGCCATGGCAATGCCGGACGCGGTGCCCGCCCGGTCAAGCTCGGCTTTGCCCCACGTGGGCCACGAGACGACCTCCAACATGACCTTGTTGCGCAGCGCGTTGCGATAGCGATCCTGCCGGGTAACCGTCCACGCATACCCGAGCACCCCGATCGCACGGCGCACGGCGGAACCTGTCAACTGCCATACCAGCTGCGGCTGACGGGCCCCCGGGTAACCCACGATCGGTCCGGGCCGCGCCACCATCTGGTCCGCAGCGGCCAGCAGCGCTGGACGCATTGTCGAGTCCAGCGAGCCTGCCGATGGCAGGGCCGAGCCCGTGAGATCCCGCACCAGAGATGTGCGCACGGCAGGCAGGGGGCGCACGGCAGGTGTGGCACCGCATGCCGCCAACGACCTGACCACAATTCGGGCCGCCGCCGGCTCAGGTCGAGCGGGAGCTAGGAGCGCGGTAGTCGCCAGAAGCACGATCGAGAAGAGCACCACGGCCCTACACGCTGCTTGCGCCCTCATGCACCTGTCCCCACATCTCTTCCACAGCCTGACGCAGGAGTCACCCCACACAACCACATGATGCTGCCACGCAGACAGGATTGGGCGATTCAGAGCGCGAAATCCTGTGCCGTGCGCCTCAGCACATCGCGCCTACGAGCGGTTTGTGCCGAACATGCCGACGCTCGAACATCACTAGCGCAGGTTTGCCACCAGCTCGGAGCCGTTTCCGGTGCTGCTCAGGGTCCAGCCAATCGTGACCTCGTCGAGCAGCCGCGACCCGAGCCCACCAGAACGCTCGTCAGCAACCCCCCGACCGTTGTCGGTGATCGTCACGCGCAGAACATCGTGCACTAGCATCTCGATCTGAATGT
>WLOZ01000369.1 GCA_009699025.1 Actinomycetota bacterium | reverse complement strand
CGCGGTCACCGCACGCTCAAGCAGGGTGCTGCCGCCCACGGTGAGCAGCGGCTTATCAACTCCCCCGAGCCGCCTCGACGCACCCCCCGCGAGTACGAGCGCGACCCAGGGGTCGGTCATACCGGGTTGGGTGCCGGAAGTACGCCCGCGACCGCGTCGAGGGCCTCGGCCGCCACCGACGAGAGTGTCACGGTGCCCGCTGCTCTCGCGGCCTTGAGATCGCGCACCATCGTGGGCGCCCAGAAAGAGCGTACGTGCAGGGCCACTCGCTCGACCCTCTGGGAATCGCTGTCACCCCCCGCGTTAGCAGCGATCTGGTTGAGCATCAGGGCCAGATGGGCGTACTGGTCATGCCCCTCAAAGGTGGCAGCTGCCGCGCGCTCGTGCTCGCGCGTGGAGGTGCGCACCTCAACGGCTGTGACCTTGTACTCGGGGCAGTTGGTGGCCCAGTCGGAGTAGTCGGTGGTGATCACGTTCGCGCCCGACTCGGGAAAGTGGAAAGTGGTGTACACGACTCCCGGCGGAACCCGGTCGGTGACCGACACCCGCAGTTGCGTCTCGCCGACGCGACTGGTGACGTTGACCCAACCGCCGTCGACAATGCCGCGCGGATCAGCGTCGGCCTCGTGCATCTCCAGCACGTCCTCGCTCACCCAGCGGGTGTTCTCGGTGCGGCGTGTCTGCGCCCCCACGTTGTACTGGCTCAGGATGCGCCCGGTGGTGAGGATCAGCGGAAACTTGCGGGTGGTGCGCTCATCGGTTGCCACGAAGGGGGTCTGAACAAAGTTGCCGAGCCCGCGGACGAACTGTTCGATGTGCATAACGGGAGTGCCGTCGGGATGCCCCTCGTTGCAAGGCCACTGGATGCTGCCCACCTCGTCGAGTCGCGCGAAGGAGACCCCTGCAAATGTGGGTGTCAGCGCGGCGATCTCGTCCATGATCTCGGCCGCCGACTCATAATGCATGGGGTAGCCCATCGCCTCCGCGAGGGCGCAGGTGGCCTCCCACTCGCTGCGCCCGGTGGGAGATGCCATCACCGGTCGCACGCGATTGATACGACGCTCAGCATTGGTGAACGTGCCGTCCTTCTCGAGGAAGCTGGTGCCCGGAAGGAACACGTGGGCGAACGACGCGGTCTCGTTGAGGAAGAGGTCCTGCACGATCACGAGGTCGAGCGCGGCGAGCGCGGCGTGCACGTGCGTGGTGTTGGGGTCGGACTGCGCGATGTCTTCACCCTGCACGTACATGGCGCGGAACTCCCCCGCGAGGGCTGCGTCGAACATGTTCGGAATGCGCAGGCCTGGCACCGACTGAATCTCACGGCCCCACATCGTCTCGAACTGGTGGCGCACCACATCGTCGCTCACGCGCCGGTAGCCGGGCAGCTCGTGCGGGAACGACCCCATGTCGCACGAGCCCTGCACATTGTTCTGGCCGCGCAGCGGGTTGACTCCCACTCCCTCGCGGCCGATGCTGCCGGTGGCCATGGCGAGGTTGGCCATGCCCATCACCATCGTCGAGCCCTGGCTGTGCTCGGTGACACCGAGCCCGTAGTAGATCGAACTATTGGGCCCGCCGGCGAAGAGACGAGCGGCCCCTCGGATGTCGTCGGCACTGATGCCCGCGATTTCGGCCACGACCTCGGGGCTGTTTTCGGGACGTCGGATGAAGGCTTCCCAGGTCGCGTAGGCGGCAGGGTCGCACCTCTCGGCCACGAATTCGGTGTTGGCCAGACCCTCGGTGACGATCACGTGCGCCAGCGCGTTGATGACCGCCACGTTGGTTCCGGGCTGAAGCGGCAGGTGGAAGGCTGCCTCAACGTGGGGCGAGCGCACGAGGTCGATGCGACGAGGGTCAAGCACGATGAGCTGGGCGCCCTGACGCAGCCGCCGCTTCATCCGCGAGGCGAACACGGGGTGCGCGTCGGTGGGGTTGGCGCCGATCAGCAGAATCACATCACTCGACTCGACCGACTTGAAGTCCTGCGTTCCGGCCGAGGTGCCAAAGGTCTGGTTGAGCCCGTAGCCCGTCGGCGAGTGGCACACGCGCGCACAGGTGTCGACGTTGTTGTTGCCGAACGCGGCGCGGATCATCTTCTGCACCACGTACACCTCCTCGTTGGTGCAGCGCGACGAGGTGATGCCCCCGATGGAGTCGACGCCGTACTCGGCTTGGATGGCCTTGAGTCGCGTGGCAGCGAAGTCGATCGCCTCGTCCCAGCTGACGACCCGCCATTCATCGGTGATGCGCTCGCGCACCATGGGATCGACCACGCGGTCGGGGTGGGTGGCATAGCCCCACGCGAAGCGACCCTTGACGCACGAGTGCCCCTCGTTGGCCCCGCCGTCCTTGAACGGGACCATGCGCACGAGTTCGTCGCCCCGCAACTCTGCCTTGAACGAGCAGCCGACCCCGCAGTAGGCACACGTGGTGAGCACCGTGCGGGTGGGCATCCCGAGGTTGATGACCGACTTCTCCTCCAGGGTCGCCGTGGGGCACGCCTGCACGCACGCACCACATGACACGCAATCGCTGCCGAAGAATGACTCGCCCGCGCCGGGCGTCACCTTGGAGTCAAACCCGCGGCCGGAGATGGTGAGGGCAAAGGTTCCCTGCACCTCGTCGCAGGCGCGCACGCACCGCGAGCACACGATGCACTTGCTGGAGTCGAAGGTGAAGTAGGGGTTGCTCTCATCCTTCTCAGCATGGGTGTGCGACTCGCCCTCGAAGCCGTAACGCACCTCGCGTAGTCCCACCACCCCCGCCATGTCCTGCAACTCGCAGTCACCGTTGGCCGAGCAGGTGAGGCAGTCGAGGGGATGGTCGGAGATGTACAGCTCCATCACCCCGCGCCGGAGCTTGTCGACCTTCGGGGTCTGGGTGTGCACCACCATGCCCGACTCGACAGGTGTCGTACACGACGCCGGCGTGCCACGCTTTCCATCGATCTCGACCACACACAGCCGGCACGAGCCGAAGGCCTCGAGACTGTCGGTCGCGCACAGCTTCGGGACCGTGAACCCCGCCTCGGCGGCAGCGCGCATGACCGACGTGCCTGCGGGCACCGTGACCGACGTGCCGTCGACCAGGAGCGTGACCTCCTCTGTCGAGGTGCGGGCCGGCGTACCGAAGTCGGGCTCGTGAAGCAGCGTCATGTCGTTCCTCCGAAGTCCTGGGGCCAGTGAGCGAGTGCGCTGCGCACCGGAAGGGGGGTGAGGCCGCCCATCGCGCAGAGCGAGCCGTCGGTCATGAGGTCGCACAGATCGCCGAGCAGCACCAGGTTGGCCTCGCGCTCGACGCCGGCGATGACCCGGTCGATCACCTCGACACCGCGCACGGCGCCGACCCGGCAGGGCGTGCACTTACCGCACGACTCGACGGCGCAGAACTCCATCGCGAAGCGAGCCTGCTGCGCCATGTCGACACCGTCGTCGAACACCACCACGCCACCGTG
>WLOZ01000368.1 GCA_009699025.1 Actinomycetota bacterium | reverse complement strand
TGAACGGCATTAAGCGCAGCACCCTTGCGCAGGTTGTCGTTGCTGACGAACAGCGCGAGCCCGCGACCGTCGGCAACGCTTGAGTCGCTGCGGATTCGTCCGACGAACGACGGGTCGGCGCCAGCGGCCTGAAGAGGCGTGGGCACGTCAGTCAGCACCACGCCCGCGGCCGAACCCAGAATTTCCATGGCCCGCGCGGCCGAAATCGAGCGCTCGAACTCAGCATTGATGCTGAGGGAGTGACCGCTGAATACCGGCACGCGAACGCATGTTCCGGACACGAGCAGATCGGGGACACCGAGAATTTTGCGACTCTCGTTGCGCAGTTTCTGCTCCTCGTCGGTCTCGAGCGAGCCGTCGTCGACCACACTTCCGGCCAGGGGAATGACGTTGAACGCGATCGGCCGCACATACTTGCTGGGCGCGGGCATCGTTACGGACGAGCCATCATGTGCCAGAGCGGTGAAGTCCTGTGTCACTGCGGCCCTGACCTGAAGGGCCAATTCGTCGACGCCGGCGAGACCGCTTCCTGACACCGCCTGGTACGAGCTGATGACGAGCCTACGAAGCCCGGCCTCGCGGTGCAGCGGCATGAGCACCGGCATCGCGGCCATGGTGGTGCAGTTCGGGTTGGCGACGATGCCCTTCGGGATGCTGTTGAGGGCCTCGGGATTGACCTCGCTGACCACGAGCGGCACGTCGGGGTCCATACGGAAGGCCGACGAGTTGTCGATCACAATCGCTCCCGCGGCTGCGAACAGGGGCGCGAGGGCCTTCGAGGTGGCGCCTCCCGCCGAGAAGAGGGCGATGTCGATGCCACTGAGGTCGGCGGTCGCTGCATCCTCGATCACAATCTCGGCACCGCGCCACGACAGCGTTGAGCCCGCCGATCGAGCAGACGCCAAGAGTCGCAAGCTGGCCATGGGCAGGTCACGCTGGTCGAGCAGGTGGCGCATCACGCCGCCCACCTGGCCGGTGGCGCCCACCACCGCGACGACGGGCGGGTTCTTCATCGACCGGTCCCCGCATACACGACCGCTTCGCCATCGGCGTCGAGTCCGAAGGCCGCGTGTACTGCCTGCGCGGCCTTCTGTGCATCGGCTGCCGCCGTGACAATCGAGATGCGAATCTCCGAGGTGGAGATCATCTGCACATTTACTCCAGCGTCGGCAATGGCCCGGAAGAAGGTGGCCGACACACCCGGGTGCGAGCGCATCCCGGCCCCGATCAGCGACACCTTGGCGATGTCCTCATCACTGGCAAGACGCTCGAAGCCGATCTCCGACTGCAGGGCGGTCAGTGCGGCGAGCGCCTTGGCTGCTGAGGCCTTCGGCGTGGTGAAGGTGACGTCGGTGCGTCCGTCTTCCGACACGTTTTGCACGATCATGTCGATGTTGACCTCGGCATCGGCCACGGCCTGGAAGATTGCGGCAGCCTCTCCCGGTCGGTCGGGAACGCCGACGACGGTGATCTTGGCGTCGCCCATGTCGTGCGCCACTCCGGCAATGATCGGCTGCTCCACGGGGGTATCTCCATTCGTCTGGGCCAGCGCCGCCGCAGCGATCGCCGGCAGGTTCGCAGGGTCGGACACGACCCACGTTCCGTTGAGGGGCGAGAACGACGAGCGCACATGGATCGGGAGGGCACAACGTCGTGCGTACTCGACGCATCGGAGGTGCAGCACCTTGGCGCCACTGGCGGCCAGTTCGAGCATCTCCTCGTACGTGAGTACCTGCTGCTTGCGCGCCAGGGGGACGAACCGCGGGTCGGCGCTGAAGACTCCGTCGACGTCGGTGTAGATCTCGCACACGTCGGCCTCGAGAGCCGCCGCAAGGGCCACCGCGGTGGTGTCGGAGCCCCCGCGTCCGAGGGTGGTGATGTCCTTGGTGTCCTGGGCTACCCCCTGGAAGCCAGCGACGATGGGGATGGCCCCCTCATCGAGAGCCGCACGGATACGGCCCGGGGTGACGTCGATGATGCGCGCCCGACCGTGGGCGGCATCGGTGATGAGTCCGGCCTGGCTTCCGGTGTACGAGCGCGCCACCGCCCCCAGGTCGGAAATCGCCATCGCGAGCAGCGCCATCGAGATGCGCTCGCCCGCGGTGAGCAACATGTCGAGTTCTCGGGCCGGGGGCACAGGCGATACCTGCTCGGCGAGTTCGAGCAACTCGTCGGTGGTGTCGCCCATGGCCGAAACCACGACCACCACCTGATTTCCGGCCGCCGCGGTATCGACGATGCGCCGGGCAACCCGGCGCACGCTCTCGGCGTTGGCCACCGAGGAACCGCCGTACTTCTGGACGATAAGGCCCATGGCGAAACTCCTCGAGATCGAGCGGCGGAGGTCACAGCCTATCGGGACCTTCCCGTGGCATCGCACTCGCCCCGATGCGCAGAAGGTGCGCAGAAGATCCGCAGAAACTTCCCAGATCACCACTGACGGACACCGGGACCCGTTACCGGTGATCCGGCCAGCTTATTCAGGGGTCAGGTGCCCCGACATGGAAAAGCCCTGCCCAACGCGAGGTCGGGCAGGGCCAGAAGCTTCGCGACTACTTCGCGACGCCTTCCCAGAAGAGTGCTTCTCCCACGGAATTCGACGTGCGGTGAATGCGACCGTCGAGGTGCTGGGAAACCCATACGGCGGCGGCGGTCACCGCGGCCTCGGCCTCGGCGTGCGTCTCCCACACGCTCACCGAGATGAGCGTGACCGGGTCTACCTCGATGAGCGAGGAGGCCTGGAATCCGGGCTGGGCCTTGAAGATGTCGAGAGCGCCCCCGGGAGCCACGACGAGGTTTTTAACGTCGGCAACAGTGCCGTGAAGCACGTCGTACGTGGCAATCCGCAGGTGATTCATGTGGTGTCCATTCTTTGTCGCCCTGGGCGGGCGAGACATTCGGACGATAGCGCATGAACTGGTGACACAGACCCCTCGTGTACGCGGACCACACCCTCGCGCCGCCCAACTCCGCCCTGTCCCGCTCAGCCCGACATCTGAGGCGAACTAGAACTCGATGCGGCGGCGGCCCTCGAATGCGCGGCCGAGCGTGACCTCGTCGGCATACTCGAGGTCGCCTCCTACGGGAAGCCCGCTGGCGAGCCGCGATACGGCGACGTCCATGGGCCCCATGAGCCGGGCGAGGTAGGTGGCGGTGGCCTCGCCCTCGAGGTTGGGGTCGGTCGCGAGGATGACCTCGGTCACTGTTCCGTCGGCGAGGCGAGTCATGAGTTCGCGGATGCGGAGGTCTTCAGGGCCCACCCCCTCGATGGGGCTGATGGCCCCGCCCAGCACGTGGTAGCGCCCCCGGAACTCTCGGGTGCGCTCGATGGCGATGACGTCCTTGCTCTCCTCGACCACGCAGATGATCGTGGTGTCGCGCCGCGGGTCACGGCAGATGCGGCACTCGTCGGATTCGCTGACGTTGCCGCACACCCGGCAAAAGACCACGCGCTCCTT
>WLOZ01000367.1 GCA_009699025.1 Actinomycetota bacterium | reverse complement strand
TCGAACCACACCGTGTGGTAGCTGTCGATCCGCACTCCGCTGACGTAGTCGGTCTCGCCGGCGAGCACCCGGTCGTAGGCGCTCGCGAGCCGCTCGAGGTAGCGCGTGAGGCGAGACTCGGCCTCGGCGCATCGGCCCACCACCCGCTCGGCCTTCTCGTGCAGGGCACCGAGGCGGTCGATGATTCCGTGGTCATAATCGGCGTCGCTGTGGTCGTTCACGACACTGCCGCCTGCGGTGGGCACAGTCTGCCAGTCGGTGAACAGCGCCAGCAGGTCGGTGTTGACGCGCTCGAAGCGCTCGTAGGCCTCGGTGAGCTGTCCGTTGGCGCGCGCGTCGGCGTAGAGAACCGGATACTGCTCTGCCAGCCACGCCTGTCCGGCCGGCGTGCACATGAAGGTGCCACGCGCACCGATCATGCGGCCCGCCTCAGTGGCGCGGTCGAAGGCGTCGCTCACTGATTGCTCATCGGTCCCGAGCAGGTCAGCCACGGTCGGCGGTCCGCCCGCCTTACGCACGGCCAAACCGTGCACCGCGAGGAAGTCGAGATCACTGCTGGTCATGGGAACTCCTTCAGAGGGGATGACAGGACCCTACTGCCGATGAAAGATCGGATCAATGCCGCGTTCGGTTGAGGCGGTTCTGAGAGGGGAACGTGCGTCATCGGAGTACAGTCTCCGATTAGTCGGATGTCTGGGCGGCCACGAGGGCTGCCAACTCCTCAAGTGAGGCCACCATATGGAGGGGCGAGGCAGGGTGCAGTTCGTCGGCGCTGTGAAGTCCGTGGGTGATGGCGACCGCCGTGACTCCCGCGGCCAGGCCCGCCCGAACGTCGACGGGGCCGTCACCCACGAACCAGGCGTGCTCCGGTTCAACGCCCAAGGTCGCCAGGGCAGCCAGCACACCTTCGGGGTGGGGTTTCGCCTGCGTCACGTCGTCGCCAGTAACCACAACGTCGAGAAGGTCGTCGAGCCCGGTGATCTCGGCATCGCGGTTGAAGCGAAGCTGAGTCTTCGAGGTCACCACTCCGGTGCGAATCCCGCGAGCACGCAGGGCCTCAAGAAGTTCCGTGGCGTGGTCAAAGGCCCGCACATGCACGGCCGCGAGCTCGAGGTACGCGTCGGTGAACGACTGGTCCATCGCGGCCAACACCGAGGGGTCATCGCTGAGCAGCGGAAAGCTATCGGCTCCCCGCATGGCCAAGAACTTTCTCCGGTCGGCCTCCTCGACCGGGAAGCGGTAGCCGAGCACCTGCTCGCTCATGCGATGCCAGCAGGTAATCAAGATGGCACCGGAATCAATCAGAGTCCCGTCCCAGTCGAACAGCACCGCCTTCACGTCCTGTGCACCATCACGTTCCAATTCGGCGCTCACGCTTAACCCATCCTTCCATCGCACTGTCCTGAGAGGTAGTAATCATGTCTGTAGCTCTTCCCGCGGTTCGCATCGAGGTGCTGGCCGACAGGTGGTCGCGCTCGACGGCGACCAACGTCGTCACGGTGCTCGGTGCCACAACGCTCACCGCGCTCTGCGCCCAGATCGCCATTCCGATTCCTGGATCGCCCGTGCCCGTCACAGGTCAGACGTTCGCGGTGCTGCTCACCGCCGCGGCAATCGGTCCGGTGCGAGGCGCTCTTGCTCAGGTGCTCTACCTGGCCCTGGCCCTCCTCGGCGTGCCGGTGCTGGCCGACGCGAAGTCCGGGGTCTCGGTGGTGACGGGAGCCACTGCCGGCTACCTCGTCGGATTCGTGGTCGCGGCTGCAGCGGTGGGCTGGCTGGCGCGTCAGGGCTGGAGTCGCAAGCCCCTGCAGGTGGCTCTCTCGTACCTTGCCGGAAGCGCGATCATTTACGTGCTGGGTGTGAGTTGGTTGGCCTACGCGACCGGCAACACTCTTGGATGGGCTGTCACTTATGGGCTCACCCCCTTCCTCGTCGGCGATCTGCTCAAGGCGCTGGTGGCGGCTGGCCTCCTGCCACTCGCGTGGCGTGCTGGAGCCCAGATGCGGGGCGGCGACAAGCAGGTGTAGTTGCGAACCAACACGAAGGGGCGGGGAGTTTAACTCCCCGCCCCTTCGTTGTTGCTGGATTGCTGCATGCGACTAGCCGAGCGGCTCCTCGCCGCGGGCGCGACGAATGGCGTCGATGTCGGCCCGGTTGAGGCCAGCCCCCTTGCCCGCGAGAGCGGGAGAGTTGGCCTGGGTCGCCCGGTAGAGCGCGTCAGCCTCTGGCCGGTCGTAGTTGTTCTTGATCCACGTGTCGTCGTAGTACTTCGAACCGGCCGCCACCGCGCCCGAGGTGAACTCGCGCGCGGCCGCGTTGGCCTCGTCCTGCGTGAGCTTTCCTCGCGTGGTGGTGTAGAGGCCGGTCTTCTTGGGCAGCGACGAACTTCCGCCGCGGATCGGGCCGACGCTCGAGGTCCACTCGTCGCCCTGCAGCACCGAGTAAGGGATGAGCGACCACATGTCGCTGTCGACGTTCGACCACTTGCTCATGCTGTACGGGTTGTTTTTCTGTGACGCCAGTGAGATGTAGCCCACGAGCTCGGCGATGGAGTTATTGCCGTACTCGTCATTCATGATCGGCTTGAGTCGCTGGGTGCGGTCTTCCACCGTGAACCAGTCGTCCTGCTCGTAGACGCCCGCAAAGTGTGCGAGGTCCTTGGCAACCGCGTAGTAGACGAGCAGACCGGCGTCGATCATCTGGTCGCGAGTCCAGCCGGAGATGACCTTCCAGAGCTCGGCGGTGGTCTTGCTCATCTCCTCGCGGCTGTGGTCGAGGTAGTCGGCCATCGTGCTGGCGTTGTCCATGGCCACCGGGAGGTAGCCGTCAGACAGGTAGTCCGACGTGTAGAGGCCCACAGCGATCATGTTGGCGTGGTCGTACGACGGTGTGGCCTCGAATGAGCCCCAGTCGTCGACGATGCCGAAGTGCGTGTCCTTCATGATGACCGGCAGCGTGATGTTGTTGTGCTCGATACCCGCGGCCACACCGTCGAGCCAGGGGTAGTCGCCCTCGGCGAGGTCGACGAAGTCGCGCACCAGCATCTCGTTGTTGCCGACCTTGTACGGGCCGCTGTTGTGAATTCCCAGGCGGCACTCGCAGTTCTTGAGGAACGCGTACTGCGAGGCGGTGGCGAGGTATTTGACCACCGAGGTGTGCAACTTGTCGCCAGGCTTGCAGCCGAGAGCATCGGCCTCGAACACCTGGATGCGACGCTCGGGCAGCAGGATGCCCTTGTTGTTGTTGTCGCTGTTGAGGACATAGCCGTTCTCGCGGTGGATGCCGAGGTTAATGCGGCGGGCGAAGTCGAGAACGAAGGCAAGGTCGTCGAGCCCGTCAGTGGGCCTGAGCATGCCCATGTCGATGAGGAACTGGCGGCCGCCCAAGTAGAACTGCTGGATGATGCCCATCGCGATCACGTTGACGTAGCTGGAGACCTCGCGAGCGCGGTCGCCAATCTC
>WLOZ01000366.1 GCA_009699025.1 Actinomycetota bacterium | reverse complement strand
TAGCTCCGAGCAACGTGTACGCGCCGGTGGAACCGCTCTTGTCGGCGGGCGTGCTAACCCAGGCCAACGACAAACGCCGCGGCCAGATTTGGCGAAGCAGAGAAGTGCTCGCGGCACTCGACGCCTTCGCGGCTCGAGCTGGAAAGCGCCGGGCTAACTCGCGACGATGAAGGTGTGCCAGGGGGGTGCAGGCCGTAGTGCCTCAAGTCAATATGCCCGCGAAACCGACGATGTGATCAACTACCGACTGGCATTCTTGACCAAGGGCGACTGCCCGCCAACGGGGTTGTCCGACCTCGTCGAAGTGCCCACGGACTGGGGGTGCTGTGGATTCGCCGGTGATCGCGGCCTGCTCCACCCTGAACTGACAGCATCCGCGACCGCGACCCAAGCCGCACAGATCCGCGGCCTCGATGCAGCCGCCCACGCGAGCGCCAACCGCACCTGCGAGATCGGCATGACCCGAGCCACCAAACGGCCCTACGCCCACATCGTGGAGTACCTGGCCTGTGCCCACGCGCTGTTCCCGGCACCTCGAATAACCGAACCCAACAAGGAGCACTGATGAGATTCGCCCGTATCGGCCAGCCCGGCCATGAGATCCCCGCCATGATGTTGACCGACGACACTTACGTCGAGATCACCGAGACCACCGCTGATATCGACGGTGATTTCCTCGCCCAGATCAACCTCGCTCACGTGTCCGCGTTCGTGGCAGAGCAGGTCGCGGTCGGCCGGGCAGTGCCACTGGGTGATCAACGGATCGGTTCGCCGATCGCCCGACCGCAGCAGGTGGTGTGCATCGGGCTGAACTACGCAGATCACGCAGCCGAGTCCGGCATGCCCATTCCCGAAGAGCCGATCGTGTTCACCAAGGCACCGAACACGGTCATCGGTCCGAACGACGACGTGATCATTCCGCGCGGATCATCGAAGACCGACTGGGAGGTCGAACTCGGAATCGTCATCGGTGCGCGCGCCCGATACCTGGCCTCTCCCGAGGACGCCTGGGCTCACATCGCCGGGTTCACGTTGGTCAACGACGTTTCGGAGCGGGAGTTCCAGCTCGAGCGCGGGGGCCAGTGGAGCAAGGGAAAGTCGTGCGAGACGTTCAACCCCTGTGGACCATGGCTGGTCACCTCTGACGAGATTGCCGATGTTCACGATCTGAGCATGTGGCTCGATGTCAACGGCCAGCGCCGGCAGACAGGTTCGACAAAGACGATGGTGTTCAATATTCCGCATCTTGTCTGGTACCTCAGCCAATTCATGGTCCTCGAGCCTGGTGACCTCATCAACACCGGCACCCCGCCCGGCGTCGGCCTGGGCATGAAGCCGCCGACCTACCTGTCGGTCGGAGACGTCATGGAACTTGGTATCGACGGTCTCGGTGCTCAGCGCCAACGCCTGATTGTTTGCGACTGATCGCACCCTCAGCTCTACACGCGTGCTGAGTCCCGCTCACCCTTTCTGCTTGTAACTCGGAATTTTCTGTCGTGCGGAAGGTACTGGTTGCCAATCGAGGAGAGATCTATCCGGGTTACGGGCTTCTCTCGGAGTCGGCGGTGCCACTGTTCCGGGCGTCATCCATGTCGACCTGAGCCCCGGCGACGAGATCCAGACCGGACCTGCCGCCGGAGCCTGGCGGCTCGAGTAGTTCTACGACAGACGCTTCTGCTCACCCTCGGTGTCGAAGAGGTAGGTACGCGATGGCGACACCGTGACGATGGTGCCGATGGGCGGTGTTGCCTTGCCGCGGGCCACGAGATCGACGGAGTCTCCGCGATCATTGATCGCCGTGCCGTAAATGAACGTGTCGGCGCCAAGATTCTCGACGAGAGTGACGGTCATCTCGAATCCGTCGTCGGCTAGGTGGAGATCCTCGGGACGGAATCCGACCAGCACGCGGTCGCCGGCTGCGCGTGAGAGCGCGTCGCGCTCGGCGAGCAGCGTGTGACCCTTCATCGCGACTCCGTCGGCGGTGATACCTGCATTGATGAGGTTCATCGATGGTGAGCCGATAAATGCTGCGACGAAGGCATTGCACGGCTCGTTGTAGAGCTCTGCCGGGGTGCCGACCTGCTGCAGAACTCCGAGCTTGAGCACGGCGACGCGGTCACCCATGGTCATGGCCTCGACCTGATCGTGCGTGACATAGAGAGTGGTGGTCCCGAGTCGCTTCTGCAGGGCGGCGATCTGGGTACGGGTCTGCACGCGCAGCTTGGCGTCGAGGTTCGACAGCGGCTCGTCCATCAAGAACACCTGTGGATCGCGCACGATCGCGCGGCCCATGGCCACGCGCTGGCGCTGGCCGCCGGAGAGTGCCTTCGGCTTGCGCTCAAGGTACTCGGTGAGATCGAGCAGCTTCGCGGCCTCCTTCACGCGACGGTCAATCTCGTCCTTGGAGACCTTCGCGATCTTAAGGGCGAAGCCCATGTTCTCCGCGACCGACATATGCGGGTACAGGGCGTAGTTCTGGAACACCATCGCGATATCGCGATCCTTGGCCGCCACGTAGGTGACGTCGCGATCGCCGATCAGGATCTTGCCCGCCGAGATCGGCTCAAGCCCGGCGAGCATGCGCAGGCTGGTCGACTTACCGCAGCCCGAAGGGCCGACAAGAACGAGGAACTCGCCCTCGGCAATATCGAGAGTGAGGTGGGAGACAGCGGGAGTGCTGCTGCCGGGGTAGACGAGCGAGACCTCGTCGTAGGTGACCTGTTTGGTCATGGTTCATCAATCCCTTCAACCGGCAGGAACGTGCCGGACGATCCGAGTGGAAGGCTGCATCCGAATGGATACGAACTGAGGCTACCTTACGTCGGGCCTTGCGTCAGGCGTCGAGGCAAGCGAACTCTCCGACGCCTGTTGCAGGGAGAGCATGTGCGCAGGCCCTCTCAGGTAAAGATGCTGATCGTGGACCTTCGTGACGGTGACCTCAGTCAGGGGTCAAGAGAATGCCTGGTGCCGCTCCGTCATGACATCAGATAGCAGGTCAACCGCCTTGACGCTTTCGACGAGGCTCATGATCGATGTCGGCGAAAATCACAGTGCCATCGGTGCCCAAGGTTGTCGACGCGATGCGTAGCAATCCTCGGAACGTGAGGTACGTCGATCTATGTGCGAGTGTGCGAGCACTACTTCGGGCCAGCCCGCTCCACCGGGTCGTCCCATGCGGTTTTCAAGACTTCATGGGCGGGCGACCCGCGGGTCAACATCCAGAACGACCACGGCAAGGCACAGCAGTACCAGGTCCGTCAGGTACTGGCCGCGATCGCGAAGAAGGAGTCCGACAATGGCGACGAAACGTAAGCCGCAGGCAGCCTCCTCTGCTGACCGGTACACCTATCGACTCACCTGGTCGGTGAAAGATAAAAAATTCATCGCGACCATCGTGGAGTTCCCGTCGCTGTCGTGGATTGCCGACACTCGCCAAGCTGCCCTCGAGGGCCTGACGTCCGTTGTGGAGGAAGTCCTACACGACATGCTCGCT
>WLOZ01000365.1 GCA_009699025.1 Actinomycetota bacterium | reverse complement strand
GCCAAGGCCCTGGTAGCGCTCACTAAGCCGCGCATCATCGAACTTCTTCTGGTCACCACCCTGCCCACGATGTTCCTCGCGGCCGACGGCCTGCCGCCGCTGAACCTCGTGCTCGTGACACTCGCGGGCGGAGCGCTGGCCGCGGGGGGTGCCAACACCCTCAACCAGTTCCTCGACCGCGACATCGACATGCTCATGCGGCGCACCGAAAGACGGCCACTCGTCACGGGCGAGATCACCCCGCTGGTGGCCCTCCTGTGGGGACTGTTCCTGTCGTGCCTGTCGGTTGCGCTGCTGTGGTCGGCGGTCAACCCGCTGTCGGGGCTGCTCGCCGCTGCAGCCATTGCGTTCTACGTGATCGTGTACACCATCGTTCTGAAGAGACGCACGTCGCAGAACATCGTGTGGGGTGGCGCGGCCGGCTGCTTCCCGGTGCTTATTGGCTGGTCTGCGGTCACCGGCACCCTGAGCTGGGCGCCTGCAATTTTGTTCCTCATCGTCTTTCTCTGGACCCCGCCGCACTACTGGCCGCTGTCGCTTCGCTACGTCGACGACTACGCAGCGGCCGGAGTTCCGATGCTGCCTGTGGTCGCCTCCACGTCGGTCGTGGCCAAACAGATCATCATGTACTCATGGGCCATGGTGGTTGCTTCGCTGGCGCTCATTCCAGTCGCCCACACCGGCGCGGTGTACTCGGTGTCGGCCGTGCTCCTCGGGGCGTGGTTCCTGCGCGAGGCCTACGCGCTCAGGTCTCGGGTCGGCCGGGGCGAGGCCGACCTGAAGCCCATGCGCCTCTTCCACGGTTCGATCACGTACCTGTCGCTGCTGTTCCTCGCGGTGGCAATCGATCCGTTCGTTTTCTGATCTCGGCCCTTGCACGCCCGAGCGCTCACCATCTCAAGTCAGTGCGGCGGCCCGATCACGGGTTGCCAAGAGCAATCTGATCACTGCGATCCACACCAAACAGGCCCCGAGCTGGTGCACCAGCACGACCGCCCAGGGCAGGCCGGTGAAGTACTGGGTGTAACCCAGCACTCCCTGAGCCACTGAGATCGCTAGCACCCACGAGGCACTGACGCGGGCAGCCCGAGGCGCACCGGAGGCCACAAGAGCGATGAGCAGGCCAACGGTGAGTCCGAGGAAAAGCAGCACCACGTCGGCGTGCAACCAGGCAATGGTGCGGGGGTCGATGGGAATGCGGTTGGGAGTCTCGGCGTCTCCCGAGTGTGGCCCGCTGCCGGTCACCACCGTGCCCAGCACCACCACCGCGCCGGCGACTGCCACCAGGGCCCACGCCAGCGGACGGATCGGCGGTCGCACGAGCGAAGTTACGCGACCGTCGCCCGGCTCGCCGCCGCGCACGTACAGCACCGTCGCTCCGGCGATGAGGCCCATCGACACGAGAAAGTGGCTGGCGACGGTCCAGGGGTTGAGCCCGGTGATGACCGTAATGCCGCCGAGCACCGCCTGCGCCATGGTTCCGAGGAAGGGCACAGCCGCCAGCAGCAGCAGGGCGCGCCGACGCGGGCGGTGCCTGAGCACTGCGACGAACGTGGCAATGGTGATGATCACGAGGGCGAATGTCAGCACGCGGTTGCCGAACTCGATCAACGCGTGCCATTCCTCGGCTTGGTAGGGCACCGGGGTGTAGGAGCCTGGCACGCATTCAGGCCACGTGGGGCAGCCAAGGCCGGAACCAGTGAGGCGCACCAGCCCTCCGGTGACCACGATCGCGGTTTGGGCGATGAGATTGACGAGCAGAATCGCTCGCGTCGCACGTGAGACCACCGCTGAACTCGCGGGGGCCACCGAACTTGGCGGCGTGGTGGCGGAGATCTCAGACGAGGTCATGCTGCGAGTCTAGGCAGCGCTGCCGTTCACTCCCACTTGAAAGTTCGGGCCGCAACCACGGACCCGACCACGGCCCACGCGACGAGCACGAGCACGCTCGACACTGGCAGCGGCGCTCCTACGACCAGCACCTGTCGCAGCGCGTCGGCGAGTGCGCCCGACGGCAGGAACGAGGCGATGGCGGCCCAGGCCGAGGGCAGGCGTTCGGTGGGGATCACCACGCCGCCCCCGAGCAGCAGCAGCAGGTACACCCCGTTGGCGATGGCCAAGGTTGCCTCGGCGCGTGCCACCCCGGCGAGGGCCAGACCCGGTGCGCTGAAGGCCGCGGTTCCGACCAGCAGCAGCAATACGACTGCGGGCAGGGAGCCCTGAGGGTGCCAGCCGAGCGCAACTGCGACGACGCAGATCAGGGCAGACTGCAGGATTTCAATCACCACCACCGCGCCCGTCTTAGCGAGCAGTAGTTGTCGACGCGTCAGCGGAGTTGAGCCCAAGAACTTCAGAGCGCCGTAGCGGCGCTCAAATCCGGTGCCGATCGCCTGTCCCGTGAAGGCGGTCGACATCACCGCTAAGGCGAGAATTCCCGGAGTCACCACATCGACGCGACTCCCGCCTCCGAGGTCGAGCACGGGCAGCAGGGTAAGCGTCACCAGCAGCACTAGGGGGATCCCGAGGGTGAGCAGCAGTTGCTCGGGATTGCGCAGCGTGGAGCGCGCTTCCAAGACAATCTGGCTGCGCACCCTCTGCCCCGGCGGCGCTGCTCCCGGCGAGGGGGTGAGGTCGAGGTCGCGGTCTGCGGTCATGTCCGCAACTCGCGACCGGTGAGGTCGAGGAACACGTCCTCGAGGGAACGGGCCCTCAGCCCGAGTTCTAGTGGCGCTACGCCCTGCTCGCGGCACCACTGGTCGACCAGCTGGGTGGTGCCCATGTCGACTGAGCCGTCAACCACGTACCGTCCCGGAGTCGATTCGGTCACGGCACACCCGTTCGGGAGCATGTCGATCAGCGAGCCGAGTGCGAGGCCGGGCTCGGTGCGTAGAACAATCTGCGAACCGCCCGACGCCTCCACCAGTTCGTTAACCGAGCCGGCCGCCACCACACGGCCGTGGTCGATGATCACCACGTGGTCAGCCACCCGCTCGGCCTCCTCGAGCAGGTGGGTGGTGAGAACGATGCTCACTCCCGCGGCGCTCAACTCGCGCGCGAGGTCCCACACGGCCGCTCGAGCCTGCGGGTCGAGGCCGGTGGTGGGCTCGTCGAGAAATACGAGCTCCGGGCGGCCGATGATCGAGAGAGCGAACGCCACACGACGCTGTTCGCCGCCCGACAGGCGACGGTAGGCGGTGCGTCCGAGGCCGTCGATGCCAAGCCGGCTCGACAGCGCACGGGTATCGAGTGGGTGGGCGTAGAGCCTCGCGACGTGCTTGAGCATCTCCGAGGCGCTGGCACCCGGGGGGATGCCGCCACTTTGTAGCATCACGCCCACGCGCTGCCGCAGTTCGGCGCCGTCGCGGCGGGGGTCGAGCCCCAGAACCGACACGGTTCCGGAGTCGGCGGTTTGGTAGCCCTCGCAGATCTCCAGCGTCGTGGTCTTGCCCGCCCCATTGGGCCCCAGAACTGCCGTGATGGCGCCGCGTGGGGCG
>WLOZ01000364.1 GCA_009699025.1 Actinomycetota bacterium | reverse complement strand
CGAATGGCTCGCCACATCCCACTGCACCATCACGACCCTCGCCTCGGCGGCAACTTCGCCGCTCGGCAGGATGACGCGCTCGCGGGTGGTGAGGCTCGTGGTGCCGACAGTCTCGACCTCGATGCCCACGGTGACCGTTCGAGCCTCGAGCCGCACCTCGGCCCGGAAATCGAGTTCAACGCGCACGATCACGTACTCGGGATCGGCCCGAAGCACCTCGGTGACAAAGGCGTCGCGCCCCACCTCGAGGTAGGTGAGGAACACGGCGTGGTTGACATGCCCGAGGGCATCGCTGTCGCGCCAGCGCAGCGGAACCACGTGCTCGAACATGGTCACAACCTCTCTGGGAGCGCCAGGGTAACGCGACAATCTGACCTTAGCGGCGCACTGACTCCCACTACGGTAGGCAGCGACGGATGCGAGTACAAACGGTGTCCTTCGCCCGCCGCCATATCGCCGACTGGTCGGCATGCGCGCAGGACGAGGGGTGCATCGCACCTCCGGGATCCGACCGCAGCAACCACCGCCAGGACCAGGCGGTGCTCTCAGTGCTCGCCCACATGGCCGGACTCGCAGCCAGTGGCTCCCGCGGTGCTCACGTACGCGATATCGGCGTGCGATTCCACCAGGACGTCTGAACCGTCATTGCGAGGCCGGGCGCTCACCGCGGCATCGAACCTGCGTGCAAGCGGCGCGGTGGGGACCCACGAGCCAGCTCTCGGCTAGGGTTTCATTGTGACAAGCCGACCTACTCCGTCCCTGCGCCGTCGCATCGCCGCCAGATGGGACCGCCTCGCCCTCGAACGTGCGCAGGTCGTCGTAGGGCGCGGGCAGAGAGGTACCGACCCGGCGAGTGAGCGAGCTGCGGTCGAGATGCTGCGGGTCGCGACGCGCTCGCTCCCAGCGACTTCCAGCCTCAACGACGAGCAGCGCGCCGCCTTGGCCCGCACGGCCCGCAGCTGGCTGGCGGCAGTCTCGTCTGGCGACATCGAGCCATCAGATGCCGACGTGTCGGCCATCAGCCACGGGTTCGCGTCGCTCTACCAGCCGACCTTCCACCACGAGCCCGAGCCTCCTTCCGTGGTGCGAACCACCATCGAGGACCAGTTCCACCGCCTGTACTACCACCGCAAGCCCCACACGTGGGAGCGCACGTGGTACCGAGGGCACCGCATCGTGAAGTACCCGTGCGATTTGTGGATTTACCAGAACATCATCGAAGAGCTCAAGCCCGGGCTCATCATCGAGACCGGCACACGCTTCGGAGGCTCGGCCTTCTGGCTTGGCGACCAGCTCAACTACCACCAGCACGGCCGCGTCGTGTCTATCGATATTGAGGAGAAGGCCAAGAGGCCCGAGCACGAGCGAGTCGACTACATCGTCGGATCCTCGAGCGCGCCCGAGGTGGGCCAGCAGGTTCGGTCGATGCTCCCCACCGACGGCAGTCCGGTAGTGGCCATCCTCGACAGCGACCATAGCTACGCCCACGTGCTCGACGAGTTGCGCCTCTACGCCCCGATGATTACCTCGGGCTCGTACCTGATCGTGGAGGACACCAACATCAACGGGCGTCCGGTCTACCCCGAGTTCGGCCCCGGGCCGGGCGAAGCCGTCGACGACTTCCTCAAGGAGAACAGCGACTTCACCGTCGATCTGAGCCGTGAGGTCTTCTACATGTCGATGCACCCGAGCGGCTTCCTGAAGCGCCGTTAACGAGGCGGGTCGCCCACGGCAGTCTCGCCGACCACGGCTTGTCGCAGCGCACCGCGCGCACCGCAGAGTGAAGGTCCGTACCAGGTGAGCAGGCGGCCGCTGAGCAGCACCGTGGGCACGGGTGCCAATGCCTCTGGCCCGTCGTCTGCAGTGAAGACGTACGGCTCGTCGGGCAGCAGCACCACATCGATCTCACCCGCCGTGAGCTCGGCAACGGTCACCGCTGGATAGCGGTCGGCGTGGTCGGCGAACGCGTGGGTGAGGCCGAGCCGCGACACTACGTCGCCGGCGAACGTCGAGTGCCCCACCACCATCCACGGATCGCGCCAGATCGCGACCGCCGCCCTGATGCCGAGCGGCTCCACGGGAGTCAGCCACTCGTCCTCTGCCTCGAGTAGCCAGGGCGGCGACGGTTGACCCAGGCCTTCTTCGAACAGTCGGCGCATCGAGGCCAGGGCCTGCGGCACCGACTCGATGCGAGTCACCCACACCGCGATGCCCGCCTCGCGCAGCCTATGCACGTCAAGCTCGCGGTTCTCCTCCATGGCCGCCACCACGAGGTCGGGCGCGAGGCCGATGATTGCCTTGCAGTCGGGATTCTTCGTGCCTCTCACGCGCCGCACGTCAAGATCGGTCGGGTGCGTGCACCACTCGGTGGCGCCCACGAGCAGGTCGGGGTACGACACCGCGATGGCCTCCGTGAGAGAGGGCACCAGCGAGACCACACGCGAGACGCGTGCAGGAAGCGGCACGGCAGTGCCGAGGTCGTCGAGCGGCAGGGTTCGTCGCAGGGCACCGGGCACGGTCACGTTATGAGCGTACGTGGCCCCGGATCGGGTCCGGTCGGCTACCGAACGAAGCGACGCACGTAGTCGGCGCCGAGACCGACCTTCTCGAAGTGCGCGGCAGTGCGCTCGAGCCGGGTGAACACGTCTCCGTAGCCTGTGGGCTTGCCGTTTTCATCCATCTCAACCAGCGTGCCGTTGATCTGGAACAGCGTGAGTGACTCGCCCTCGTCGCCCATCAGGGTGTGCACGTCGCCCGGAGGCTCGTACACGTAGGTGCCTGCGGTGGCCACCCAGTCGCGCTCGGCGTAGTGCCACGAGCCCTTGATGACGTACCCGTGCACGGGCGCGGGGTGCGCGTGCCGACTCACGAATCCGACCTTGCGGATGCGCGTGATGTTGACCCACATACCCTGCACGGTGTCGAACAGCAGCGGGCGTAGCCACACGTCAGGCTGCGAGGCGGGCACCCAGAGCCGCTCATCGCCCGAGACCGCTTCTTCCACAATTTCATCAATGCGCCACGCGCCAGTTTCAAACATGGGGAGCAGCCTAACCACCCCTCACCCACTTCGTCAGATTCGCACGATCTCGACCAGCGTGACCACGGTCAAGATGACCAGCAGCGCACCCGAGACAAGTCGAATGCGCCAGAGCGGCACGCGGCGCTGAAGCCACGAGCCCACCAGCACGCCGATTCCCGCAACGGTGATCAGGGCCAGCGACGCTCCGAGGAACACCGCCAGCGGTGCACCGGTTCGGCCCGCCTGCGCCGCTGCGATCAGCTGGGTCAGGTCGCCCCACTCGGCCGTAAAGATGACCAGGAAGCTAGCGGTGAAGGCGGCCAGCCCTCGACGGCCCGGAATGGCCCGGCGCGCGATCTCCTGCGCCTCAGCCTCCTCCTCGGCCTCCTCCTCGGCGCGCGCGTGGAGGCCGCCTCGGATGAGATTGACGGCCCCAAAGGCGAACAGGGCCGCAGCCACGCCGAGCACCAGGCGCTGGGGT
>WLOZ01000363.1 GCA_009699025.1 Actinomycetota bacterium | reverse complement strand
TCGAGGCTCGAACGGTCACCGTGGGCATCGAGGTCGAGACTGTCGGCACCACGAGCCTCACCACCCGCGAGCGCGTCATCCTGCCGAGCGGCGAAGTTGCCGCCGAGGCGAGGGTCGTGATGGTGCAGTGGGATGTGGCGAGCCATTCGCCCCGGGCTTTTACCGCCGAGGAACGGGCTGCCCTCGAGGCGTCGCGGGGGCTCACTGGTGTCTGAGTAAATTGCCGGCCGGCAGCCTGGCAATCACATTCAGCATTCGCCGTAGTCAGGCTTCCCGAACAAGTGCGGCGTCGTACACCTCGAAGATGAAGTGCACGCGTGGGGTATTCGACGGGTTGAGCGCCGAGTGCGGCACCACGTTGTTGACCTCGTAGGCGTGGCCCACCTCGAGGTGGAAGTACTCGCCAGCCACCTCGAACTGCACGTCGGGGGTTGTCGCCACCGGTACGTGGATCTTGTGCACCAGCAGGTTGGAGGCCGCGCTGTCGGTGTGCCGGGTTATCCCGGCGCTTGGCATGAGTCGGGCGAACATCGCCTTGGGAAACTCCGGCTCGGCCATCGCGTAGCTCTGCACGATGGAGTGCATCGAGGGCAGCAGCGCGGGCCCGAAGAACTGCCAGCCGGGGTTCGCGTGCCAGGCGTCGGGCGACTCGTGCGCGTGAAAGAAGCGCAGCACCGCGTGCTACGTCGAGTGGAACACTTCGAAACTGTTCTCTTTACGGTCGTCCTCCGCGGCCCAGAACGACTCGGGCAGGCTCAGCACGGACGAGGCGAACGGCTCAACGTCGACAGGCCCAAGGTCGAGCACCCGCTCAGGCTTGATCACGAACGGCAGTGAGGTGGGGGGCAAGTTATGGGTCACGGCAGCCGCACCAACTCTCCTAGCGGTGTGCCCCCGGGTTGGTAGAGCAGGCGGGCGGCCGCCATGAACTTGCCGGGCTGCACCACCGGTTTATCGCTGAGCAGCTGGGTGGTGAACCGGCTCAGGTCAACCAGTGGGGCCAGCGCGGGGTTGAGGGTGAGCTCAAGCCCGCGAGCCCGAACTGCATCGACGGCGCGGGAGGTGTCGCGCGAGGCATCGGACTTGTCGGTGTTGAGGCGTACCTCGTCGGGAATCACGTCGCTCAGTGCCTCGCGCATGAGGTGACGTCCCGCGCCGACCATGGAGTCGGGCAGCGCGAGTGCCCATTCGAGGAGTCGGCGGTCGAGCAGCGGGTACGCGTACTGAACCCCGAAGGCGGACCCTGCGCTCGACCATGAGTCGGTGCGCTCGGAAAGATGGCCACTGCCGAGGTAGCAGAGTTGGGTGGCGCGGGCGGTGCGCAGGGTTGGGAGCGTCTCCATGATCGACGGCACGGAGTGGCGGCGCACCACGGCGCTCGCGTACCCGCGCAACTGTCCTGCATCGTTGCGCTGGGGGTCGGCGGGTGCGATGAGGCGCCGCAGGTGCCCTGCCCTGGCTCGCAGGGTGCGGCCCCGGAGGTGCCGGCCGTTGTACGACACGAACTCGTCGCCGCCCCAGCCCGAAAACAGAGTGGCCACTCCGCGGGCGGAGGCTGACGTCTGCACCTCGACCTCGTGCAGCAGGGTCGACGTGGTGGGTTGCTCCAGCGGGTTCCGGGCGAGTGCCGCCCACAGCGCCGAGTCGTCGGCGCTGGACCATTGCACCGACATGCTGAGGTGGGTGCCCATCGCGTTGATGAGGCGCACGTCAATGGCGTCGGATTCACGGCTGGTGTCGGGGTGCCAGGCGAAAGCCAGCGGGGTGGCGCGACCGGTCGCCTCGCAGGCCATGAGCAGGTCGGCAGCGACGATCGCCGAGTCGATACCACCGGTGAGATGGGTGCCCACAGCACCGCCTGGGGGCAGTGACTCGGCGACTGAGACTTTGATCAGGGCACGTAACTCGGCGGCGGCCTCGTCGACCGATCGCACCGGGCTGTGCGGCAGGTGGCTCGGGTCCCAGTGGCACACCAGGCGCGCGGTGCCGTCGTGCCACGAAAGCAGGTGGCCGGCGGGAACTGATCGCACGCCTGCGGCCAGCGTGGTGCCGGGGGGTGCCGCATTGCCTATGAGGTAGGCGGCCACCGCCGGTAGGAAGGGCGAGGCGCTGCCCTGGCCCATCGAGGCCAGCACGGGTGAGATGTCGCTTCCGAAGTGCAGGGCACCGGGTGTCTCGCCGTAGAAGAGTGGCCGGGTTCCGGCATGGTTGCGCGCGAGCACGAGCGTGCCCGTGCGGCGGTTCCATGCCACGAGGGCGAAGTCGCCCGACGACTCCGGAAGCCACGCGAGGTCGTGGGCCTCAACCAGTAGTGACGCTAGCGCGGCGCCGTAGGGCAGGGAGTCTTCGGCGCAGCCGAGCCGACGGGCCAGTGACGTACGGTCTGCGAGGTCGCCGAACAGCACCACGGTGAGGTCGCTCATGTCGTGGCGGCTGACGTGACCGGCGGCAGCGAGCGACTCGCTGAGGGTGAGGACCAGCGACTCGTCAGTGCCCGCGCCCGAGCGGACCGATCCGACGAAGGCGGGCTGGGTCACTCGGAGGCGACGATCAGGCGCTTGACCGCCATGTCGGCGAGGAAGGCTTCGGACTGTGCGCGGCAGGTGGGCTCGTCGATGTCGTACGCGTCGAGCAGCGACGTGACGACCTCGTCGAGGGTGTGGGGGGCCTCGAGCAGGTCCCATACATGCGCAGCAGGTCCGTCGAGGCCGAAGTACTGGGCGGTGTTGACGTCCATCGCGACCACCTTCTCATCACTGAGTCGTGTTGTGATGGTGTCGGACGCACGGGTGAAGTGAGTCATGGCTGCCCTTCTGGTGCGGGTGGTGTCGAGACTTCTGAACCGTAGCCGAGCTTGCGCATGGTGGGGCCGCAGGAGGCCATGAGTTGGTGCTGCAGTTCGTCGGGAAGCAGCAGCCCCTCGCCTGCGACCCCGTTGCGAAAGAACCGATCTGCCGTGGCCATGCTTTCGGGAAAGCCGTGCTCGTCCTCCAGCGCACGCAAGGCCGGCAGGGAGGTTCGCAGCATCCCTCCTATTCCATGCGAAAACGTCACACTGACTCGTCCGTTGCGACGTTTTCGCATGGATCAGGCGTCAGGCGACAAGTTTGCGAGGCAGTGACGTCAGCGATTAGGAGGGGCGGTAGTAGGCAGTCTCTCCGCGATGAACAGTGAAGGGACTGCCCCCGCTTTGGTTGACTCGCGGGGTGGGGTTGTTCAGGCCGCTTTCGCGACCGTGTGGTGAATCGTTTCAAACTCGACGGGCGTGAGCTTGCCCAGGGCACGTTGCCGGCGGCGACGATGGTAGGTCCGTTCGATCCAGTGGACAATCGCGAGGCGTAACTCGTCGCGGGTTTCCCAATGCTTGCGGTTCAGGACGTTCTTCTGCAGCAGAGAGAAAAATGACTCCATGGCCGCATTGTCACCGGCCGAAGCCACCCTGCCCATCGAGCCGCGCAGGTTGTTGTTGGCAAGCATGCGAGTGAATTTTTTGGAAAGAAATTGA
>WLOZ01000362.1 GCA_009699025.1 Actinomycetota bacterium | reverse complement strand
TTTGAAGACCGCATGCGCTCGCGCTTCGAGTGGGGCCTCATCACCGACGTCCAACCCCCTGACCTCGAAACCCGCATCGCTATTCTCCGCAAGAAAACACTGCAGGAGAGGCTCACCGCGCCGCCTGATGTCCTCGAGTTCATCGCGTCGAAGATCTCGACCAACATTCGAGAGCTCGAGGGCGCGCTCATTCGCGTTACCGCATTCGCCAATTTGAACCGCCAGCCCGTTGACCTGCCCCTGGCAGAGATCGTGCTTAAAGACCTTATTCCCGACCAATCTGGCCCGGAAATTACCGCCGCGATCATCATGGCTCAGACAGCCACCTACTTCGGGATCACCATCGACGACCTCTGCGGCTCCTCGCGCTCGCGGGTTCTGGTCACCGCTCGTCAGATCGCCATGTACCTCTGCCGCGAACTCACCGACCTGTCCCTGCCCAAAATCGGTCAGCAGTTCGGCAACCGAGACCACACCACGGTGATGCACGCCGACCGTAAGATTCGCCAACTGATGGCCGAGCGCCGCAGCTTGTACAACCAGGTGGCCGACCTCACCTCTCGAATTCGCTCCCAGGCCCGACAGGGATGATCCACAGCATGGGAACAATCCTGTGGAGAAGCGACGCCCCAGTAGCCCGTACTCTCGACACACGCGCGCCAGCCCTCACCTCCTCCCCACTCCTCCCCAATTCCTCACCGACTATCCACAGGCACCGTGGACGACAACACGCTTGTCGACCTGCGGCAATAGGCTTTGTCCACAGTGTCCACACCCGCTATGACGATGACGAGATAGAGACTCAGAGATGACATCCACACGGCATCACCTCCCCCACGCTGTGCACAACCCCCACGACAGGCGAACTTCATGAAGTTCCGTGCCGAGCGCGACTCCTTCTCCGAGGCCGTGGCCTGGGCTGCGCGCACACTCCCCACGCGCTCCAACCAGCCGCTTCTGTCTGGACTCATGATCACAGCGGAGGCCTCCGGACTCACCCTGTCATCGTTTGATTACGAGGTCAGTGGGCGCGTGTCGGTCGAGGCTGTGGTTGACACTCCTGGGCGCGTACTGGTGCCAGGGCGGCTCCTGTCCGACATCGCTCGATCACTGCCGGCCCAGCCAGTCACTCTGCAGCTCGAGGGGTCGCGCGTCACACTCGAGTGTGGTCGGTCCTCGTTCACCCTTCCCACCATGTCAGCCGACGATTACCCCGAACTACCCCAGATGCCCACGAGCGCAGGTGTAGTGGCCGGGGCCTCTTTTGCAGCGGCGGTTGCTCAGGTGGCGGTTGCTGCAAGCAGCGATGAAACCATTAGCTTTCTTACTGGCATCAGGCTCGAAATGTCGGGCTCCATGATCACGCTCGCCGCGACAGATCGCTATCGCCTCGCTGTCCGCGAACTCACCTGGGCACCCGAGTCACTGTCCATCGACGCCGCGGCGCTGGTGCCAGCACGCGTTCTCGCAGACACTGCCAAGACACTCGCTGGCCACGAGTCAGTGGTCATAGCGCTCGCCGGAAGCGGTCAGGATGAAGGCCTGCTCGGAATTCACGGAGGGGGTCGCAGCACCACCACGCGGCTGCTGGGTGGAGAGTTTCCCAAGTACCGCACACTCCTTCCCGCTGAGGCCAACACGATTGCATCGGTCGATACTGCAGCTCTTGTCGAAGCCGTCAAGCGTGTATCGCTGGTGGCCGAGCGCAACACGCCACTTCGTATGCGCTTTAGTGGCGACGAGGTTGATCTCCAGGCGGGCAGCGGCGACGAGGCCCAGGCGGTGGAGGCTCTCGACGCAACCATTACCGGCGACGACATCGAGATCGCCTTCAATCCGCGCTTCCTCCTCGACGGACTCTCTGCGCTCGACGCACCGGTGGTGCGCTTTGCGTTCACGGTGTCAAACAAGCCCGCGGTGCTCACCGGCGCAGCCGAAAGAGGGGCAGAGCCAGCCCCGGAGTTTAGGTACCTGCTGATGCCGGTTCGCCTCACCGGCTGACCAGCGGATGCGTCACACCGAGAAGCACGCATGCAGGTAACCAAGGTTGGACTAGTCGACTTCCGGTCTTATCCAGAGGTGCTGGTGCAGTTCGATCCGGGAGTTACGACTCTCATCGGCTCGAACGGTGTTGGTAAGACCAACGTGGTGGAGGCAATTGGCTACGCCAGCACGCTCGGATCGCATCGCGTTGCCACCGACGCACCCCTGGTTCGTAAAGGTGCTGAGCGAGCACTGGTGCGTGTCGAGGTCTTGCGCGACGGACGTGACCAACTGGTCGAGATTGAGATCGTTCCTGGTCGGGCGAATCGGGCGCGGCTCAACAGGGGTTCGCCGGTGCGCCCGCGGGATGTCGCCGGCATCGTGCGCACGGTAATCTTCGCGCCCGAGGACCTTGCGCTGGTCAAGGGAGATCCAGCCGAGCGGCGTCGCCTACTTGATGACCTGCTGGTGCTTCGACATCCGCGGTTCGCCGGTGTGCGAGCCGACTATGACCGTGTGCTCAAGCAACGCAACGCGTTGTTGAAGTCGGCATCGGCGACGCGTTCACCCGCCACCGTTGAAAGCACGCTGCAGGTGTGGGACGACCAGATGGTTGCGCTCGGCGCTGAAGTGGTGGTTGCGCGAGACGACCTCGTGCGAACCCTGCTGGGCCCGGCGGCCGACGCCTACGCGAACCTGGCCCCCACCAGCGGCGCCTTCGCTCTGGAAATCACGTCGTCATTTCTCGACCGCCTCTCGCCCGATGCAGTGCCGCTGTCACGGGGCGATGTGATGATGCAGTTGGGTGCTGCGCTTACCTCCCGGAGGCGGGAGGAACTCGCACGCGGCGTGACCGTAGTTGGACCCCATCGAGATGATTTGCTGATCTCGCTGGGTGAGCACCCCGCCAAGGGGTACGCCTCGCACGGTGAGTCCTGGTCGTGCGCACTTGCTCTGCGGCTAGGCGCCTACGATGTGCTCAGGAAAGAGACTGAGGGAGGTGATCCGGTGCTCATCCTTGACGACGTCTTCGCCGAACTCGACGTGCAGCGCCGCATGCGGCTGGCCGACCTCGTGGTGGGCGCCGAGCAGGTCATCGTCACCGCTGCGGTGGCTGCCGACGTGCCCGCTGCGATTGATGGCCGGCAACTCGTCGTCGAGCTTGGTTCCATTCGCCGCGCGGACGAGAGCTAGCGGCCGTGAGCGCCGACGACACGGGAGATGAAACCGGCGCCGATCCCGCACCGCTCGCCGAGGTCGGGCCGCCCCTAGTCGACCCGGCGCAGGCAGCGCTGGCGCGAGCTCGGGCGCACGCTCGACAGCAGGGCCCCGCACGCGAGGCCTCAAGTTCCTCGACATACAAGCGTCGTCCCCCGGCCGCACAACTGTCGAATGGGCGCGATCCCATGCTCCTAGGCTCAGCGGTTGATGGCATGGTGGCCGAGCTGGGCTGGGAACACCAAGCGGCCGTCGGCGCGATCACCGGGCGCTGGGTCGAGATCGTGGGGGCGGAGGTCGCGGACCACGTGACAGCCG
>WLOZ01000361.1 GCA_009699025.1 Actinomycetota bacterium | reverse complement strand
ATGCTGACGGAGTCATCGCTGGCGAGCACGTGGGCGATGAGTCAGGCAGCAATCGGAACTCGGCAGTGCGTCAGGCCGCGCGAGCCCAGTGCGCATCCGGCGCGACGCGGGCCTCGAGGTGCGGGCCCTTGCCCCCTGTACCCGCGGGATAACCGAGGACCCGGTGACCGAATCCCTCAATGTCGCTGTGGGTCAGTGGCTCATCGGCGCTGGCGTGCGGGACCGCACAAGTTCTGACCCCCTGAGCGTTAGCCTTTCCCCATGGAGGCCAGCGGGTTCCTCATCATCACCGGTGTCGGGCTCGCCGCTGCCGCAGGGTTGAACGCCTACATCCCCCTGCTCGTCGCGGGCATTCTTGCTCACATCGGCGTCATCACACTCGAGTCGCCGTACGACCTGCTGGCCGGTTGGCCCGCGCTCATCATCCTCGGGGTACTGCTGGTCATCGAGGTGGTGGCCGACAAGGTCCCCGCGGTCGACTCGCTCAACGACACGGTGCAGACGTTCATCCGGCCGGCGTCCGGGGCGGTGCTATTCGCGGGTGCGCTCGCGCCCCACAGTGAGTGGTCGCAGGCCCTAGGTCTGATCGCCGGTCTCGCCACCGCGGGGTCTGTGCACGTGGCCAAGGCGGCCGTGCGGCCCGTGGCCAACGTCAGCACCGGCGGCATCGCGGCGCCTGTGCTGAGCACGGTGGAGGACGTGTTCTCAGTGGGTCTGTCACTGGCCGCGATCCTGCTGCCGCTGGTGGCGCTCGTGCTGCTGGTGGCGATGGTGTGGCTCATGTGGCGGGCGATACGCCGGGTGCGGCAGGTAGCCACGCCAAACTTGCGGACGTGACTTTCGACCCTGTGTCGGGTCGGTCCGAGCCACTGTCATCAAGGTGACAGACAACGGCGCGCTATTCGCGCATCATAAGTGTGTTACCAACGGCGGTGGCAGAACGGCCATCCCGACCTACCTCGAAAGGGAGTTCATCATGAAGATCACAGGAAAGCAGCTCACCGCGATGGTGGTGGCCGGATGCGCCGCCGTTGTCCTTATGCCAGTCAGCGTCAGTGCCGTGGGCAGTGCAGTCAACATCGTCGATGCATCGGGCACCAAGGCCCGGGTGTTCGGTGGCGCGCTCATGGTGAACGATGACCCAGCGGCGTCGTTCAGCAAGTACGGGGAAGTGCAGGACGACGGCTCATCCGCCTTGGTCATCGCCAACCCCAGAGCCAATGTCAAGGTGTCCCTCGGGTCGGTTACCCTCTCGAACTCTATAGGTCCGTCCACGGTCAGGATTGTTATCCAGCAGGCGCGGCCGGCGGTGTCGGGCAACTGCTACGGCTCCACCTCCAACATCGGATACCCGCTATCCATCAGCCTCGCACCCGGTGAGACGCAGAACATCGTGTATAGCCCCCGCCTCGTCCTGCCAAAAAAGACGTTCGAGACCTGCGTGCGCCTCTACGCCACAACCTATGGTGGCTCGAACTATGTCTCGGCCTCCGTGACCGGCGCGCTGGGATAGTCACCCATGCGACGGGCGGCGGCTCCCACGGGGGCTGCCGCCCGTTCGCATGCTCGGGATGATCCGTAGGTTCCGAAGGCGTGAAGTTCACCATCGACATCATCCCTTCCGGTCGCACCACCGCGACCATCCTGCTCACCCAAGAGCAGGTAGCTGCGATCTTTCGCGAGCCGGGACGCGGACGGGTGCCGCTGGCCATCACCTACCGGAAGCAGACCGTCCGCACCAGACGTTGTTCGAGGAGTTCGGCTTCACGCGTGGGACGGGGTCGCTGGCCAGAGCCGTCGTGAGCGCTGGCACGATTCGCTGAAGGAGTCATCGCTGGCGAGCACGTGGGCGATGAGTCAGGCAGCAATCGGAACTCGGCAGTGCGTCAGGCCGGCCGGGCCTAGTGCGCATCCGGCGCGACGCCGACCTCGAGGTGCGCGCCTCACGCGCGCGGCCAGTAGTCGTCGTCACACGATTCGCTGACGGAGTCATCGCGAATGCTGACGGAGTCATCGCTGGCGAGCACGTGGGCGATGAGTCAGGCAGCAATCGGAACTCGGCAGTGCGTCAGGCCGCGCGAGCGAGGGCCGGGAGCGGTAGTGACGACCCACGGAGTGACGTGATCGTGCAGCAGCGCGGTGGCGGTCCGGCGACGGGCCGGGCATGGTGGTGACATGAGCGAACTCCCAGTTCCGACGGTCGGCGATGAGACGGGCTGGGTGCGCGATCACCTCGGGCCTTTCGTGTTCGACAAGGTGCGAGCCTCGACTATCAGCGGTGGCCAAACAAGGGCCGACGCCGCGCTCGCCGCCTTCGACGTCGCGGGTTATGCCGACCGGCGTAACGAGGTGTGGCCCGTTGCGGCTCGCGGCGCTTCCCAACTCTCGCCGTACATCCGTCACGGGCTACTCACGCTTCCGCGTGTGTGGAGTGACGTGCGCGGGCCTTCGGCCGACGTAGCGAAGTTCCGCGACGAACTGCTGTGGCAGGAGTACGCCCGGCACCTCTACTCCCGGGTGGGGTTGTCGATGGGCCGGTCGCTGCGGTTCAGCGTGCTCGAGCGAAGCGCTCCTGCGTCGGAGGGCGACGGCTGGCCCAACGCTATGGCCTGCGTCGCGCTGGTGACCCGAGAGTTGCGCGACGATGGCTGGCTGCCCAACCAGGCCCGCATGTGGCTGGCCTCGCACTGGTCGGTGCGTGGTGGAAGGGGCTGGCGCGACGGCGAGGACCTGATGTTCCGGCACCTTCTCGACGGCTCCCGCGCGGCAAACCGAGTGGGCTGGCAGTGGACGGTGGGCGCGCTCACCGGCAAGCCGTACGGATTCAGCAGGCAGCAGGTGGAACGTCGGGCGCCGGGCGTTTGCGGCACGTGCGCGCTGAAATCACAGTGTCCGATTCAGCAGTGGCCCGATGACCGCGAGCCCGAGCCGCGAGCGATGGTCGACCCGCGCCTCCGACGAGCGACGGTTGAGTCTCCCGGGGCCGAGGGCGGCATCCCAGAGCAGGTGTGGATCACAGCCGAGTCGCTCGGTGACGACGACCCCGCGCTGCGTGCGTATCTTCACCTGCCGGCGGTGTTCGTGTGGGACGCACCCTTGCTGGCACGGTTGAGGCTGTCGTCAGTTCGGTTGGTGTTCTTGGCTGAGTGCCTCGCTGACCTCGCGACGCGGCGTGAACTCGAGGTGAGGGTGGGGGAGCCCACGGTCGAGCTTGCCGGGCGCCGGCTGGCAGCCACCAACGCGCCCGTGCCGGGCTGGCGGTCGCGGGCCAAGGTGGTGCGACCGGTAGCCGTGGAGGAGTGGCCGTGGCTGGTGCCGCCGCACGAAGGTCCCGTCACCTCGTTCACGGCGTGGCGCCGCTCCGCCCGCATGTAATCGCATCGGGGGCACCCAAGCGCGAACCTATCGCGCAAATCTTCCCCAAGGGAGGAGGGCTCAGCCGGTAGCAGCCACGTAGCAGCCCACGCTGCTTCCACCGGCCGCCCAGTCATCAAGCGTCGGGGTGGTCATGAAGGCGGGCT